>JAGMDR010000353.1 GCA_023128595.1 Planctomycetota bacterium
AAGGCGGTCGTCTGGGCCGGGGCATACCAGGCCATCTTTTTCGTGGTCGCGGGCGTTGTGGTGGTCGGCTATCTCATTGCTCATATCGACGGCGGCCTGGCAACCGCTTTGCAGACCGCAGGCGAGGCAGGACGGCTTAGCACATTCCATTTCGATTTCGACCTCAAAGACGCCAGCACGTTCTGGGCGTGGCTGGCCGGCGGCTTCTTCATAGGCCTGGTCTCTTTCGGAACCGACCAGGAGATGGTCCAGAGACTGCTCACCGTCAAAACGCGAAAGAGCAGCCAGAAGACCATTATCTCCACTATCTTCACCGTCCTGCCGGTCTATTGGCTCTATCTGCTCGTCGGGACTCTGCTCTACGTTTTCTATCATCAGAATCCCTCGCTGTCGCTGCCCGACCAGGCCAAGGAGATCCTTCCGCACTTTGCGCGGACCGTTTTGCCGACCGGCCTGAAAGGTCTGCTCCTTGGCGCGATCGTTATGGCGAGTATCGATTCGCCTTTGAGCTTGCTGACATCGTCCTTCGTCAGTGATATCTACCGCCCGCTGATTCGCAGAGGCGCTTGCGAAAGGCATTACCTGCTCATCTCGCGAATAGGGGTTGTGGGCTTTGGCCTGGTCTTAGCGGCAATTGCTTTTGCTTGCGCCCCCGTTGAGAACATCCTCTGGTTTGCCTTCAAGATACTCTCGATCACCGGCGGGCCGTTACTGGGCGTTTTCCTGTTGGGCTTGCTCACTAAGCGAAAGGGCAATCTCGGCAATATCCCCGCCATGCTCATCAGCACCGGCCTTTGCCTTGTACTGCTGCTCTTGATGAAGAATGAGACAATCAACCTTGGCTGGACCTGGCTTGTCGTTATCGGCACGGTCATGACGTTTGTCTTGGCGTATCTGTTGGGGCCGATTATGGCCAAACCCGAATCACCATCCGCATAACTCGTCCTTCTGCATCTCTGTGTTAGCTATTGGCACTTTCTCGAAGAATATGGTATTATTGTTAGATGCTCGCAGTTGTGAGCGATACTGGATTGTTGATTATTTGCAAATGGAGGCCCGTAAATGAGACGACGTGATTTTATGAAGGCCGCGGCCTTGGGCACTGCCGGTATGGCCTTAGGCTCGTGCACCGGTTTGGCTGAAAAACGAAATTCCGGAGCTGCCCAACGCCCCAACCTGCTCTTTCTGTTTGCCGACCAGTTGGGCTACACGCGGTGCGGTTACGCCGGCGATGATAAAGCCCGAACGCCCAATATCGACAAATTGGCCTTACAGGGTGTGAACTTCCACAATGCCGTCTCCAACATGCCCGTCTGCTCGGCCTATCGGGCATCCCTGTTCACCGGCAAATATACCACCACCACGGGCATGGTTATCAACGAGCTTCACATGAGGACGGACCACGAGTGTTTCGGCCACGTAGTGACCCGAAGCGGCTACCAGACCGGCTATATCGGCAAATGGCACCTCTACGCAAATCAGCTCGGCAACCATTACAACCCAAAAAACAGCTTCGTACCCCCGGGACCTGACCGTCTGGGCTTTGACGGTTACTGGGCCGCCTACAATTTCCACCATATCTATTACAACGCATATTACCACACCGATTCACCCGAAAAGATACCCTACGGCCAAGGTGCCTATGAGCCTGACGCCCAGACGGATATGATGATCGAATATCTGCGCGGCGCAGCAGAATCCGGCAAACCCTTCGCCGCATTTCTCTCTTACGGTACGCCGCATGACCCCTGGTCGGCCAAGAACGTCCCTGATAAGTACAGGGAAATGTTCGAATCTGTCTCGCTGCCCAATCCGCCCAACTACAAAGACCGGAACGACAAATACGCCGACGGCTGGGGCCGACTCAACCCGGACCAGCGCAGGAGCCTCGAAACCTGGCGCCGCAACTACTACGCAATGACGGCCAACCTCGACTGGAACATCGGCCGGCTCCTCGAAGCATTGGACAAGGCCGGGCTCGCTGAGAACACAATCATCGTCTTCACATCCGACCACGGCGAGATGTTCGGCGCCCAGGGCAGGCGGGCCAAGAACATCTTCTACGAAGAAGCCGCACGCGTCCCCTTCCTCATGCGCTGGCCCAAAAGAATCCCCGCAGGATCGGTCGCGGACGCCTGCTTATCAACCGTTGACATAATGCCCACGGTCCTGTCACTGATGAATCTGAAGGTTCCCAAAGAGGCCGAGGGGATGGACCTCAGCCACTGCGCTCTCGGCCGCAAAGGCCCGGAGCCGCAAGCCGCTTTCCTCCAGAATACCGGTGCCTGTGCCGCCTGGGAGAACGCCCACGAGTGGCGGGCCCTGCGAGACAAGCAATACACTTATGCCGTCTATCGCGTGGATAAATCAGAGCTGCTTTTCGATAACAAAAACGATCCCTATCAAATGACGAACCTCGCCGCCGACCCCAAACACGCCGGCACTCTCAAGCGCTTCGGCAGAATGCTCGCCGCGAAGATGGACTCGCTCAACGACACCTTCGCCGAGTGCACCTGGTACAGGGACAACTGGACCGACGGCAAGCGAAACATAACCCGCGGAGCGAAAGGATAATCCCGTTTTACATCTTGCAGGACCGACACCGTGACCGCACGCAGTTATACCAGACGCGATCTTCTAATGGGCCTCGGCCTTGGCGCCGCCGTCTTGACCCTGCGGGACGGGACCCTCGTATGCCTGGCCGCCAAGTAGTGCCGACCACACCGGCGAAAATGCGCCAACAATATCAAAACCTTCACCAACGCAACGCAGCAGGCCTAAAAAGAACCAATCCCTCTGCGGGCTTATTCCATTCCAACCTGCTGTTTGATTGCAGCTAATTCAGCTTTAAGCGTGTCGTTTTCTTGGGTCAATTCAAAAACGCACTGCCTTAGCCAGGCTACCTTCATGCTCAGAGAGCTTCTTAACTCCTGGTGTGTTTCGTAAGTTCGCACAAGCTCATATTCTTGGAATTCCTCATACCAGACATACTCGTCTGTATACTTATCATAGTGTTTGACGCTCACCCACTTCATCAAAAACACCGGATCTCTTTCGTGGGGATACTCCCTCTTCCCCTCGCCGTTTACCTTTATCGTATTCGAACTATCCTCTAAATGATGTAATGCTCTCCCATACTGTTCTTGTCATAGAAACATGAACGCTCGATACACTCATTACAGTCAATGTTGTTGCCGACGTCCAGGTTCCCGTAATATGTATTAACGTCCCCCACGGTAACCAATCCGCTTTCAACTGTAAAATCCACCATGGGACCACTATCCCTATTCCCAAAACCTACCGTTAGACTACCATAAACATTATTGATGGAATTCGTGCCAAGAGCAGTGCTGTAATCCGCAGATGCTGTCGTGTCCATTCCTGTTGCTAGGCTGTAATGTCCACTTGCTGTTGTGTCATTTCCCATAGCGGTGCTGTAGTCTCCACTTGCTGTTGTGTTGTATCCAAATGCTATCGCTTTTGTTCCGGTTGCTGTGCAGCCTGTGGACTTAAAGACTTCACCTTCGATAGTCCCCTCCTGGATTGTGACGTCCCCTCCGATGACTGTCCCCAAAGCAACCAGGAACAAAACCAACGTACAGCCCGCTAACGTGCCTTTTAATGCCTTCTTCATTTTAAGTTCCTTTCATTTCCTTTTAGCCCGTAATTCTCACGAATTTTAACTAACTCTTAATCTGTCCTCTGTTTTCCGTCTTCTGTTTTTATTTACGGCTCTGCATTCTCATATAACTTACCTTTCAGATACACGTCACCGTTTGGGTCATGAACATAAGCAACTACATCATCATACCAACCCTTGATAATGAAATTATGGTATCCTTGAGGAACTAATCCCGTCTGGTCGTCAGATAACCAGCCTGCGATGTACATGTTTCCGTCAGTTACGTCAATTATCGCAAGATCAACGCCGTTCGCATTTTGAAACCTGAACTCGTCATTTGCTGTTGCTGTCGGTGATGTATCTTCTGTCAACGTTCCTCTTAAGACTAGGTTTCCTACGCTGTCAAATAGAGCGACCGTCTCACCTGAACTATCCTTTACGTTAAACGCCTTAAAGAAATCCGCCACCCCTCGATGTACCTCTATGTCGGAGGATTCGTGAAGTGGTTCAGCATTATGCCAGTCGTATAAAGGATCGCTGCGGTTAGGATTTATGACGTAGAGGTCACCGTCCACATCATACAAATCATTGAAGTCACCCTCGGAGGCGTCTGTGTATTCGATGGCAGGCCGGTTTACATCGTCATATACCTGGCAATCAATAAATTCGACCCCGCCAGGTTCCGTTACAGTCCCACGCTCGTTCGCAACCCGAATCCATAGCGCCCGCTTTCCATACCCGGTCTCAGTTATATCCTGCCATAGGCAGTTTGTAAAACGGACCAAGACAGTATCCTTTTGCTTGTCGCATATATAGGCACCTTGCCATCCTACCGATCTTACCGTAATATTCTTAAAATCAACCGTCCCGCTGCCCTCATACACGTAGCTCACACGCAGGCCTTTTGTTCCACCTGTCACATAGCAATCTTCAACAAGCAGATCAACCGGCTCGGAATCATCATCATGATGTAGAAGAGATACACATATACCCGCCTCCCCGTTGTCCTCCACCCTACAATTACGCATGACAATATTTGTCAATCTATCCGAACTGAGGTATGGCTCCAAGTCAATACCCGCCTGCGGCGCTGTTCCGATAGTATTCTTGAGAATGCAGTCTTCTATGATTACGTCATCAGCGCTTATTACCGAAATGCCGTTTCGCCGATTGTTATCACAAATTACGTCCCTGATCCGAATAGTCTGACAGTAGCCCTTGCTATCAGAGCGACTCAAGAATACTCCATCTCCGCCGGAGTCCTTCAGCGTAAGCCCCGATATCTCCACATCCGTGCAGCCCAGAAGTGAAATCACGTGCCGATGTTCTTTTCGCAAGTATGGAGGAAGTGCTGTATACTCGTCTTTCCTCATCCGAAACGTGGCCCCGTAGCCGTCGAAAATGATATTACTCTTGCTAACTGCCTTAAAAAGGCAAGCATATACGTAAAGAAATGAGTTTGGGTCGTTCGGATCATTTGGGTCGTTCGGGTCGTAAATGCTCCTTGCCAACACTTCCACTCCCTCTTCGAAAATAAGCTCCACTTTATTACGCGTAACCTCTATTGGTGGCGTCACATAGTCGTTGGGTTCCCAGGGATCATTCTGAACATTTATAATGTCATTATTATCCGACGTGCACTGGTTTATTGCGTGTTGAATCGTGCGAAAGGGGTTTTCCTCTGTACCACACCATTCACAATCATTGCCGTCCGGGTGCACCCAATACTCAGCCCCCCAGGCCGTGCCGCCCAAGCAAAGCAAAATCGCTGTAAACATCGCAATATTTATTGTGTATCTTACCATTATCTAATTCCTTTCATTCCCTCTTGATTGACTCGCGTTTTATTTCCGGCGGCGCATAAGGAGGCCACCGAGGGCAAGCAGAACAATCGTCGTTGGCTCCGGTATCTGATTAATAACAACCGAATCCGTAATCCTACTAAGGTACCCGTCCATCCCGAGATCCCAGAGTCTAACTGTTGCATGACCAGCAGACTGAGCCGTGTACAGGAAATTATCTGCATAAAGACCCGGACCATACCGATCCCTATGTTCGAATTCGCCCGCTCGACCATCCCCCCACCAAGCATCGTAAATATAACATTCACCTTCCGCATCGGGGCCAAGGACTCCGCCGGTGATGGTGCCCAACGAAGAATCGCATAGCAACTCCCAATAATAATCAGTACTATGTGGTGGAGAGAAACTTCCCTCTGCATAAAGGCTCAAATATAAACTTTCACCAATCTCCAGAATATCCGTACTCGGATCAAATGGAGTGTCATCAAGATAACGCGCACCTATTTCAAGTCCAGCCTCAGTTACCGTAGCCAAGGCCAACAATACCACCATAACCATTACAGCAATCATTGTCCTTCTTATCATTATCTCGCTCCTTTCATTTTGAATAAATCCGTCGACGACGCATAAGCACCCCACCGACACCGAGCAAAATAATACTCGCCGGCTCAGGCACCTGATTAATAACAATCGAATCCACAACCCCATACGGATCATCTTCTCGACCTAGCTGCCAGAAGCTAACCGTCACATCACCGACAGATTGAGGGCTGTACAGAAAATCGTCCGCATAAAGACCCGCAGGATATCTCTCAAACTCATCCGGCTCGAACTTGCCCCTTCGACCCTCCCCGTCAACACCATACAGAAGACCGTCCGTTGGCGCAATCCAACCGCCGTATGCAGCACCCGGACCTAACACCCCCCCGGTAATCGTGGCCAACGACGGGTCACATACCAGTGCCCAATAGTAGCCGAAGCTGCTCCCCCACCAGAAGTCCTCTTCTGCATACATACTCAAATACAAACTATCATCAATGCCGAGAACATCCGTATTCGGTTCAAACGCCGTCCCGTCAAGATAGCGTGTATGTATCTTAAACGTGCCCACCGGTAGCCAGACCGCCTCAGCCAATGAGCCTAAACCCAACAATACCACCATAACCATTACAGCAATCATTGTCCTTCTTATCATTATCTCGCTCCTTTCATTTTGAATAAATCCGTCGACGACGCATAAGCACCCCACCGACACCGAGCAAAATAATACTCGCCGGCTCAGGCACCTGATTAATAACAATCGAATCTACAACGCCATGAGGAGGATCGCGGTATGGGTCTACTGCATTCAACTGCCAGAAACTAACGGTCACATCACCGACAGATTGAGGACTGTACAGAAAATCGTCCAACTGAAGACCCACAGAATATATTCCATAATTTACGTCGTCAGGCGAGGGCTCGAACTTGCCTAGTTGACCCTCCCCGTCAACACCATACAGAAGACCGTGACCGTCCGTCGGCACCATCCAACCACCGTATGAAGCCGGACCGAATACCCCCCCGGTAATCGTGGCCAACGACGGGTCACATACCAGTGCCCATCCGTACCCAAAACTGCTCCCCCACCAGAAGTCCTCTTCTGCATACATACTCAAATACAAACTATCATCAATGCCGAGAACATCCGTATTCGGTTCAAACGCCGTGCCGTCAAGATAACGTGTACGTATCTTAAACGTGCCCACCGGTACATCGACCGCCTCAGCCAATGAGCCTAAACCCAGCAATACCACCATAACCATTACAGCAATCATTGTCCTTCTTATCATTATCTCGCTCCTTTCATTTTGAATAAGTCCGCCGCCGAAGCAAAAATACTCCTCCGAGACCCAGCAAGGCAATAGTCATCGGCTCAGGAACCTGACGGATAACCACCGAGTCGGCGAGGTAGTAATCTGGGGCACCTATCATGCCGCCGTTACTCCAGAATTCAACGGTTACATCACCGAGAGATTGAGGCGTGTACAGGATATTGTCTGCATAAACACCGGGTTCATAACCCGGCCCAAGCCAAGGGTCATAATCGAACCAGCCCTGTCGGCCACGGCCACCTGGGTGAGCATAGATAATCCCATCATACGCGTCTGGGCCTAACACTCCCCCAGTAATGGTGGCCAGTGATCGATCACATAATAGCTGCCAACGGACAACGGCCGAACCTGTGGGGAAAACCTCTTCTGCATACATACTCAAATACAAATTTTCATCAAGCCGCAGAATATCCGTATCCGGCTCAAACGCCGTGCCGTCAAGATAGCGCGTCCCTATTTGAAAATCGGCTTGGCCAAATGGCGCCAGAGCCAACAATACTATAATAAAGATTAAACCTGACTTTTTCGTCGCCATTATTTGCCTCCTTTCCTTAGTCAAAGATAACACTTCCCGCTGACGCTTTATCCTAATTCTACTCGCCTCGCTCACTTCTGTCAACTACTAATGCCCACAGAAACGTTGATTTTGCCTCTCATTTCCCCATCTCCTGCAAAATGCGGCTTTTTCAGGCCAAAAACGAACTTGCGCTGCGTGCTCCCTGAATGCGAATCGTCGGGCAACCCTCATTTAATCATGACGACCCCGCCATGTCAAGAGAAGAATCCTCAAAAATGGCGAACTTTTACAGCTTACTTTGCCTGTATTTCTCTGCACCACTATCTATAAGTCTGACGAAACCGCAAGAAAGAGAAGTATATTTCCAGGCATAAGTGTCGAATCAGGTTGCGCGGGATGGGCTCGGAGCCCTTGCGGTTTACTTTAGAAAATCCCTTCCCATAACTGTGCTCATTATGTACAATTTCCGGCGGTACGTGCCTTGAGAATAACCTTAGGAGTAAGAACATGACCGCAACAACACGTCGCGAATTTATCAAAGCCGCCGGCCTCGGCGCTGCAGCCATTGGGTTGCCCGGATGCACGAGCCTCGCGGCCCGCACATCGGCAGCCAAAGCCAGGCCGAACATCGTCTATATCCTCGCCGATGACCTCGGCTATGCCGAAGTCGGCTGCTACGGACAGAAGAAAATCAGGACCCCCAATATCGACAAGCTCGCCGCCGAAGGGATGAAGTTCACCCAGCATTACTCCGGCAACCCGGTATGTGCGCCGTCTCGCTGCACATTGATGACCGGACTGCACACCGGCCACGCCCAGGTCCGCGGCAACAAGCAGGTCGGCGGCGCCGAAGGCTGGAAGTTAGGCTCGACGACAGGGGGGCAATGGCCCCTGACCGAAGGCACCGTCACCGTGGCGAAGGTACTCAAAAATGCCGGCTACACCACCGGGGCATTCGGCAAGTGGGGCCTCGGCCGAGTCGGAACCACCGGCGACCCCAACAAGCAGGGCTTTGACCGCTTCTACGGCTATATCTGCCAGCGCCAGGCCCACACCTTCTATCCCAACCACCTCTGGTCAGACGGCGAAGTCGAATGCATCGAAGCCAACAAGGGCGGCAAAGAGGGCGTCTATTCGCACGACCTCATCGCAGAACAGGCCCTCAAATTCGTTCGCGACAACAAGGACAGGCCCTTTTTCCTCTACGTCCCGTTCACGATCCCTCACGTGGCGCTCCAGGTGCCCGAGGACTCGTTAGATGAATACAAGGGCAAATGGCCCGACCCCCCGTATGACGGTAAGAAAGGCTACATCCCGCACAAGTATCCCAGGGCCTGCTACGCCGGTATGGTAACGCGAATGGACAAAGACGTCGGCCGAATCATGTCCCTGCTAAAAGAGCTTGGCCTTGACGATAATACCCTCGTCATATTCACCAGCGACAACGGCCCGACCTACGCCGGCGGCGCGGATTCGGCCTTTTTCGAGAGCGCCGGCCCCCTCCGCGGCCTAAAGGGCTCGGTCTATGAAGGTGGCATCCGCGTGCCGTTTATCGCCCGCTGGCCCGGCAAAGTCAGACCCGGCTCGCTCACCGACCACGTCTCGGCCTTCTGGGACTTCCTGCCTACCGCCTGCGAAATCGTAGGCGCCGAGTCGCCCGCCGATATCGACGGCATCTCGTACCTGCCGGCGCTCTTAGGCAAGCGGCGAAAGCAGAAAAAGCACGATGTTATGTACTGGGAATTGGGCGGCCGACAGGGAATACGAATGGGCAATTGGAAGGCAGTCCGGACCAGACCGGGCCGAAAGATCGAGCTATACAATTTGGCAAAGGACATCGGCGAACAAAACGACCTCGCCAACAAAGAACCAGACATTATGGCAAAGATGACCAAAATGTTCACAACCGCGAGAACAAAATCAGAGGTCTTCCCTCTGCCAAAACCAAAACCCAAGTCCTGATCCGCTCGCGCGAATTGTCGAGCAAGTCGGGCAAGATGGGAGGCTCTATCATGTTTGCTCAAGAAGCAATAACTCGACGCGATTTCGTCAAGGCGGCGGCCGTAGCGGCGGGGGGGGCGGCTTTGCTAAGTGCCGGTCGGGCCAATGCTCAGGATAAAGGTGAAAGGCCCCAGCAGGCTGTCGGTGTGCAGGTTCTCAACCCGCAGAACCGCGTGCCTATGAGCTTTATCATCGATGATTCGACGTGCCTGGTGAATCTCGCCCACTTCGGCATCCCGCACTTCGCCACGGCATGGCCCGACAGATACAAGCAGGATTGGCGGAGCCTGCCCCGCGAGATACCGGATTCCTTCGTGCGCAAGTTCGGCCAATGGTGCCGCGAGCACAATGTGAAGGGCAAGTACAGCATCGTTCCTTATCCGGCCTGTGTCGGCTGGATGGACCGTGATCTGCCCGGCTGGTCGCAGAAGGAACTTGATGATAGCCTCAAGCTCGTCCGCGATTTTATGATGCCCGACTGGGACATCCACCCCGAGATGATCACCCATACCTGGGTCATCAACACCAAGACCGGCCGACCATACCCCGAAAGGACCGGGTATTATATAGAGAACGCGGGCTGGAGCCAGGACAAATCCGCCGACGAGCTGGCCGACTATATGGCCTACGCCCTGCGAATCCTCAAAAACGTCGGCCTCGATTGCGAGGGCATCACCACCCCCGGCGGCTTCGGCAACCAAAATCGCGCCAACCTCGCCAAGGCGACATTGCAGTCGTGCCGCGACGTGTTCGGCGCCGAGATCCCGCACTATTTCCGTCATCTATTTACCGACGACCGCAGCGTCGCCCCCCGCGTCGAGTACGCCTCGGGCTTGACCGCCGACAATCCGAAGTGCGTGGTCTCGATAATCGGCTGCACGGGCGACTGGTTCGGCGGCTGGGACGGCCTCAAGCCAGGCTCGGTCGATAAGTTCATCACCGAAGACCTCAAATCCGGCCGACTGCCTTACGTTATAGACAAGGGCGAGCCGGCCATTCTCGTCTGCCACTGGCCCGGCATCTACTTCAACGGCGAGGAGATCGGCTTTAATATCTTCAAAGAGGTCGTCCGCCGGGTCCACGCCCGCTACGACAACCTGCTCTGGATGAAGCTCAGCGAAATCGCCCACTACTGGGCCGCTAAAGAGCTGACGCAAATCGAGAGGCAGGACCACCGCGTGACATTCACGGCACCTTTCGCGACACCGCGATTCACCGTCCGGCTCAAGACCACCGGATCTGGCGTCCCAAAGCTGACCCTAAACGCGCGTTCCACTCAATTGCGCCGCGTCAAAAAGCTCCTGCAATTAAAAAGTGGCGCCTGGTGCGCCGATGACCGAAATGTCACCGTCTGCTTTGACCTGCCGAAAGGGAAATCGACCCTCGAACTCTGACCGGCGTGGTTTACCAATATGTGCCCACGGATGGCCCTGGTCACGCGCAGCAGCGGGGCGGTTATTGTTTCGTCAAATGGGGTTATTGCGTTTGTGAATGAGTTTTTGTAACGCCCGCAGTCCTCTGCCGGAAAAGCCGGCCGCGCCCGGTGCCCGTTCAATTAACTAAAATCTTTGCAACAAGGGCGCGTCATCGTTATAATCTCTGTGGATCTTGAAGACCGGCATCTGTATCCGATAGGATTTCTGTGTACCGCTTTTAAGGGTCATTAGAATGGAAGCCAACGACAAAGCCGCTAAATCCAAAAACGCGAAAATCTGGTAGACCCTCATAATGTTGGTAAAGGAACATCTGAATTTTGGGTATTTGAGGACT
>JAGMDR010000354.1 GCA_023128595.1 Planctomycetota bacterium
CTTACCAACATCGTGAGGTAGTACCGAAAATCTCCAGGCGTGATTTTCTCGGGCGTACCGCTGCTGCGACCGCCGCGTTTACAATTGTCCCTCGCTATGTGTTGGGGGCCCGCGGATACGCCGCGCCGAGCGACAAGCTCAATATCGCCGTCATCGGCGCCGGCGGGCAGGGCAAGCACAATATTCGCGGCCTGTTCCGGCACGCCGACGTCCAGGTGATGGCAATATGCGATGTTACCGAGCAGGCCGACTACAGCCGATTCTACTATCGCGGCGTGGCGGGGCGGGGGCCCGTCAAAAAACTCGTCGATGAGCACTATGCAAAGAAGGCCGCCACAGCGAAGTACAAACCCTGCGCTGTTTATGTTGACTTTCGCAAGATGTTCGAGCAGGAAAAGGCAATCGACGCCGTCCTGATAGCCACCCCCGACCACATACACGCCGTCGCCGCTATGGCCGCCATTGGAAACGGCAAGCACGTGTATTGCGAAAAGCCCCTGGCGCACTCGATCTACGAGACCCGCAAGGTAGCCGAGGCCGCCCGCGCAGCCGGCGTCGCAACCCAGATGGGCAACCAGGGCCACAGCAGCGAGACCATCCGGCTGACCTGCGAATGGATTTGGGACGGCGCCATCGGTGATATCCGCGAAGTGCACGCCTGGAGCAATACCGGCGTCGGTTGGGCCGACTACCGTGTCGCCAGGCCCACCGAGAACATGCCCATCCCGGCCGGGATGGACTGGGACCTCTGGCTGGGCCCGGCCAAGAAGCGACCCTACCACATCGCCTACGCCCCGTATAAATGGCGCGGCTGGTGGGACTTCGGGACCGGTGCGATCGGGGATATGGCCTGTCACAATATGGACCCGGCGTTTTGGGCGCTCAAGCTCGGCCATCCCTACAGTGTCGAAGGCTCGGCAACCAACATCAACTCCGAAACCACCCCGTTCGGCTCCATCGTCCGTTACGAGTTCGCCGCCCGCGGAGCTATGCCCCCGGTCAAAATGACCTGGTACAGCGGCGGCCTTATGCCCCCGCGACCCGAAGAGCTCGAGCCAGGCCGGCGATTGGGCGGCGGCGGTAACGGCATCTTATTCGTCGGCGACAAGGGAAAGATAATGGCCGACGGCTGGGGCGGAAGCCCCCGGATAATACCCGAAACAAAGATGCAGGAGTACAAGCGCCCGGCTAAGACAATTGCACGCTCGAAGGGACATCACCGCGACTGGCTCGATGCCTGCAAGGGCGGCCCGCCCACAAGCTCCAACTTTAACTACGCCGGTCCCATGACCGAAGTGATCCTTCTCGGAAACGTCGCCCTGCGAATAAAAGAAAAGCTCGCCTGGAACGGCAAAGATATGAAGGCGACAAACGCCCCCAATGCCGAGCAGTACATCCGCCCCAAATACCGCAACGGCTGGACAATATAGCAAGCCCAATAGCGCAATCACCGTAGCACGGCCATCTTGGCCGTGTCTTCACGGGCTTCAAGCCCCTGCCCTCGCAGCAAGCCACTGCGTCTGTCGTCTGGCTAAACACGTACTTTGCCCATGCTGTCTGTCTATCGCCGCATCGCCCTCGCCCTCACCCAAAGCCGCCCGTCCCGTCGAGGCACTAAGGTGTGCATTACACACCACCCCGATTACTGCTGAAAATCGGGTTCTGGAATGGAGGGCAGCGGTGGCGGTGTGCCAAAATAGTGGGAAAAAGTGGGTTCTTCACACAAATATGTCGCTTTTCTTGTGCTTTTTGCGACATGGGATGCTGAACCTGCCGGGAAGTTGTTGACAATGAGATGAAATCTTGGTATTGTAGGGCTTGAATTGTACAGGAGTGCTTCAAAAAGAGTAGCAAAGCGTGCAGGAGCACCCTTTATGAAGTTAAATGGGAAATCCCAGAGGATACAAACCCGCCTGACACCCGACCGTTCTCATGAAACCAGCCAACAACAGACTCCCCCATTACTGATATCGAGACACCGACATGCAAGATAACGCGACGACAAAACCCTGCCCCCTCTGCAAATCTCCGGGCCGCTTCCATCGCCTCGTCGATGAGTACCCCCTGGCAAAATGCACCGCCTGCGGCTTTGTCTATGTAGATGTCTCCGATCAGCACATTGAAGATGTGACCTTCAACTACGGAGACTCCGCGAAAGCCCACTATGCCGAATCCCAAAGTATAATCGACTTCCTCTGGTTCGACAAAATCAGCCGAAAACTCACCGCCGGCAAGACAAATCTCAAAGTACTCGATATCGGCTGTGGAAACGGTGTCCTGCTCCAACAGTTCCAAAAAAGAGGATGTGACTCCTACGGCAGCGACCCGTCCCCCTGGGCCCAGGACTGCGTCCGCCATCATGGCTACAAAATGATCCCCACCATCGAAAAGGCCAACGTCGATCCCGACTTCTTCGACATAATCACCAGCACCTCCACTCTCGAACACGTCGCCAGACCCGTCGAGCACCTCACCGAAATCATCAGAATCCTAAAGCCCGGCGGCAAAGCATACTTCACCATCCCAAACTACGGATCACTGCCAATCCGCTTGCGCATCGTAAAGGGAAGACTCGTCGCACCGCCCGGACACTGCAGCTACTTCACCACCAGAACCCTCAGATACCTCTTCACACGACAGGACTACGCCGACAAAATCGCAAAAATCAAAATCAACAGCTACGGAATCCCGGAGTCATACGGAATCTACAGTTGGTTCTCCAGAAAACTCAAACGCTCCAAAAAGAAACCAAAAGACACAGCCTCCGCCCCGCCAAAGGCCGAAGCAAAACCGAAGCCGGACGCAGGCAGACGAGTTGACTCCAAAGCACTGCTCGTAGGAGTATACTATTGGTGCGGCAGACCGTTCGGCCTCGGAGATAAACTCGAAGCAACCATTACAAAGGCCTGATCACCCTGCGCTCCTGACCTGCTATGAGCGAAAATAGCACCGAAGAAAACACGATCGAACCCCCTCAGTCCACCGAAATCGACGAATCGACCGTGCGCATCCAGGATTAGACCTGATTGTCCGTAACCATCTGAATCTCCCTGACATACGGAAAATCCACTAATAGTTCTTACGTCATTTTCGACGGGGATAAGCGGTTGGCTAAACATCGGAAAGGCTGCGCAGCGTTTCAAACGCCGGCAGTACGTCCTTGGTGAAAAACTCATCGTGAACTATTGTAGAGATCATACTTTCGTTTTCTCGTGGTAGGCGCAGACACTTCCATTCCTTCGACTTCTTGATGGCAGAACTTGGAGGCTCAACCGGAAGAACTTGAAGTTCCACATAGCGAGCAGGATACCACGCAAGCGATGCGCTGGACATCAGTGATGCAATATCCGAAAGCAGTGAGATATGGAAGACGGCGTCTTCTATGGCTCGTGTAAACCCAAATCTATATGGCGAATATGTCCAGTACGTGGGAATGGCCGGAGTTGGACGGGAAATCGTGGGTGTGGGGGGTGAGAATAGGGTTTTTGAAGGTGCGGGTGGAAACATATTAGCAAATTGCTATATGGCGAAAAACGCTGATCGGGCCAGACGATTCCTGAGCAGATGGCGAATTGTTTAGACCTGGACAAAACGTTTAAGGTGTGTTTAAACGTAAGCGTTCAGGCGGATTTG
>JAGMDR010000355.1 GCA_023128595.1 Planctomycetota bacterium
GCATTAGCGAATTGCCGCTGCGGTATGAGCCGTTGTCGGAAAACTTCCCGCCGCGCAACAGAATCATAGCGGGGCTTTCATTAGGGACAATTGTGGTCGAGGCCGGACTGAATTCCGGCGCGCTGATTACCGCAAAAGCCGGGCTGGATTACAATCGGGAGGTAATGGCGGTGCCGGGGAAGATTGATTCGCCGTTGAGCAGGGGGGCCCATAAGCTGCTAAAGGAGGGGGCGAGGCTGATAGAATCGGTTGAGGATGTGATGGAGGCGCTCGGGTATATAGGCGAACAATTGGAACCGCACGTCAGCCGGGCGGCGGCAGACGCGGCCGAGAAGGCCGAAGCGCCTTTGTTCGATGCGAGGGAGCTAAGGCTAAGCGGCGATGAGAGAGCTGTTTATGACTGCCTTGGCAAGGAGCCGATGCACGTCGAACAGATAATCGCGGATACGGAATTGATGCCGGGGAGTGTTAATGCGGGGCTGATTTCGCTGCGACTAAAAGGGCTGATAAAGCAACTGCCGGGCAGTATGTTCGTGAAGAACTGACCGGGAATTGGCATTGGCGGGTGGGAATTTGGGGGCGAAATCTCGAAAATGCGGGGATTTTGTGGCACATCCGGGAAATGGATAGGTGAGATTGGTGTAGTGCGCAAATCTAAATGTCGTTTTGCGAAAGCAAAATGTCGCACAGGTGAAGTGTACAACTGCCCCGCCTTGAAACGCCGCCCTGGTAGAAAAAAACCGAGGCGAAACAAGCAATTAAAGCCCTCGTAAAACCCATATAACCCTTAGTTAAAAGACGGTCAACAGAGGGCTAAATCTGTTGTCGCACCGCACAACGGTGCTATGCCGACCCTGCGAAAAACCTCCCAATATCGACCTATGGCAGAATCACTGGTCCTAAAGCCCTTGTGGGCCTTGAACCACTTAACGGTCTCGCTGATTGTCAAGCCGCGCAGATAGCACTTGACTAAATCCAGCTCAAGGCCTACCTTCGATACCCGCGACTGATACTGTCTCTTATGCCGGTTAAAATAGGCCTTGAACACTTTCAAAACTCCCCTGGCCATCATGTCTAAATCGCTGCCTGGATTACTGCTGAGCTGAGCTGCAACTATTTTGGCTATGTCCCCCGATACTAAACGTGACAGGATTTCCCACCGGTCACCCTCGAATACGTTTGTCCCTTGTGGGGTTGTAATTGATACAGAGTAACGGGCCGGCATCCTACCCACCAATAATCGCCGTTGACGTTCATTTTTGAGCTTACGGTTTCCCTAACATTATTTCGGCATAATCCACATTAAGAAGTATATCCACCTCGCCGCTGTGACAATATATAGAACCAAACCGAAAGTGCCTTTCTGTTGTGACGAATTGCTCGTACTGCAGCGCTACAAATCTCTTGAGCATTGTCTCCCAGAATGTCCGGTGTGTTCGCAGCGACTCCGTCCTGTCACGCAACAATTCAGCGGCTATGACAATTTCCGCGTTCAAGGCCAGACGCTGCTGCTTCGCTCGCTTTGGACACATAATCTCGTATACAGCGTTTTTGCCCTTCTTTACTTGTTCCTTGAACAGCCGTATCTCTTTGTTTGTCCCGGCCTGCAATTCTGCCAGCTCCCGTAATACACTATCAACTTGGTCCCAAGAAGTAATTGCGACACGCTCTGTCCGCGAGCGAGGCCCTGCATTTGTATGCGGTCTTTGCCCGACCTCTCGTCTGCTACGAGTCCGTACTGTAGTCGTCATGCTCATAATACTCTCGGATTATTTTGGCACCTGCCAACAGCTCAAACAAAGCGAACGGTCCTGCTCCGGTCAAGACGTACTCGATACGCGCCAGATTTTCTTCCCGCGTGGGTTTTAGAACCGCGTACAGCCGCCTGTTGCGGTTGCTATTGATTATTCGCCGACCCGTTTGTGAACTCTCAAGGTCCTTTCGTATATTGTCGATTTCTTCATCGTCACAGTCGTTCAGACAATCCATGAACCATCTTATACTCAGCGGAACCTGCTGGTCTGCCTGGCTATCACCCTGATAGGTGCGACCTACAAGGGGCGCACACGTTACGTCGGCCGCTGCGCTAAGAACCGGCCAGCCAATAGCTCGCTCACATGCCTGTGCGTACTCGATAAGGCCTCGTACACCACACCGATAATACTCACTCCATAGCCGCTCAATCCGGTACAGCGGTATTTCGCACTGTCGATGCGCAAGCAGTTTCGCGTCTAACTCGCTTTTGCCCCGGCCCATGAAACCTGACACGAGGTCTACATAACCAGCAATTATTGTCAGTAGGACACACGCACACACAAGGTCATCTACCGAGAAGTCCCGCCGTAACTGTATTATCTCTGCCCGTGCCTCAGCATATTCAGGCCTTCTTAACACAGGAAACAGACCTGCGAAAGGAACCCACCACTTGCCCTTGACCTTCCTTGCCCCATACATAATCTTCTCTCGACATAGGCGGCGCATTCGGTCCTTGCTGGTATCTGCGGCCTCTGCCGCCTCAGCAATTGTCAGGTATTCGTCTCTTGTGTCTCTCGATAACGTGTTCATGGGGTTCTGAAATCGTATCCGTATTGTCCGCTATTATCCTACCCTTGCTACGCCGTGACCAGCCACGCAGGTTTCGACAGCATCATCTGCAATAACCAACGGCAACCACGCTTTGGTCGGCAACTGCAACTGTTCGACCGCCGACAGGACCATCGCCGCGTCAATATAGCCTTTCTCATTAACGACTTTTGCCGTGTGTAAGGCGGCAATGATGTGACTGCACGTCCGCAGCCGCCCAGACTTGGGCGTCTTGCAAATACTTTTTAGCGTACTCACTGCATCCGAAGTCAGGCTGATCCCGCCATATTCGTATAGCTTCCGAATGTCATCTGCCGTGTAGAGAGGGCCGTCCTTATCCGCTGCCAATTCGTTAAGATTAAGGACAGCCATTAAACGGCTGGTAAACTGGTCCAGCGATTCGTGACCTCGTTTTGTGGTCCGCTGTATAACGGTCGTGAGCAGGTCAGCGTTGCCAGCCAGAACAAGAGGACATCGTAATTTTACCACGATAACTTGCCGTAATTGGTTTAGTTGCTTAACTGTCAGGCCAGAGGCCTCGTCCAGCATTACAATTACATTCCTGCATCTTAGAGCATCTATGATACGCCGCGTTACCGTACCCGGACGACCTGTTGAATTGATTCTGAGCGCTTTGGCGATCTCAGCAAACAGGCCTGTCGAACTCATTGTATCATCGAGTTCAATATATATCGTGTTCTGGTTTGCCCTGGCGTACTGCCTCATGCAGAGGCTTTTGCCGTGTCCCCCATCCCCTATGATAAGGCCGATTCTGCCTTCATCAACAGAGAACGCCTCGGTTTGCGTAATGAGAGTGCCTATCAGCCTGGCAACGGCAGTTTGTACGAATGGCCTGTGCTTGCCGTCCCTGGCCTTGCGGTCAACGGAGTCCATCAGGTGCACGATCTTGTTTATGAGCTTACGCACGTTGCCCTTGTATCCCTTGCCAAATAACTGTATACTGTCATACTTCGCCGGTATCTCTCTCAGGAGCGAAACATTTATATCAAGCGGTTCTTGCACCGACTCAGCCCCCACCGCCTTTTTCAATTTTCTCCGTGCGACGTCGCGCTGGTGCTCCTCTACCTGGTCATCAAAAACGGTTTTCACCGGACGGACGATTCTCGGCTTAGCCCCCGGCTTAGGCGTAGGTTTCTGTTTGTCCTGGGCCGCCTTGAGAGATAAGTCAACAAGGTCTGTATTCGCCGTAAGTGTCGCGTCCCTGTACGCCCGAACGACCTTGAGGGCCTTGTTCTTTTGTCTCTGTGCCTCACGCACATCTTCCTCACTGACCCGCTGTCCATACGCGAGAAGTTTGTTTTCCTCGGCGATACATATCCGCTTCATAGTGCGAGCGTCATAGACCGTAATGCGGCTGAGGTCGTCAGGGTTGTAACTGACCTTAACTGTCTTGCCGTAATGCAGGAACAGCTCCATATTGTATTGGCCGTAGAGCTGCTTTTTGAATCGGACGCCATTCTTGCCTACCTTCAGCTCTCGGCTCCACACCGACAACGCCATGTCCAGCACGCCTTTGCTGAGCATCCGCTCCGATGTCCTCGCCGCCATCACCTCGGCTGGGGACATGCCGTCCATGCCTTCGCCTGTGTGGGCTGTGTTGTTATAGACCTTTGCATATTCGCCAAAGAGCCGTGCAAAATCCTCAAGGCTTAGCGCAGATTCGATAACGTTCGGATCGTTAAGCACAGCCGCCATGTCTTCGGGCCTGCGAATCACATCTTGCCCGCAATAGGTGTTAAACGTAGCCGTAAACTGTGAGTTTATGGTTGCAAACAGCCTCTCAATTCGCTTCGCCTTTGCGTTATATGGCAACGCAAATGACACCCCGATCCCCAGCCAGCATCGCATACAAACCTGCCATCTCCTGCTCATCCAGGTAACCGGCACGTAAGACCACGTGTCTTTTGCGCTGCGCTTTGGTTCTTCCGGTCCACATCTCACTGTCAAAGTCTCGGCCATTATCAACCTTCGCCATATCCGGTGGACCATACCGCTCAATTGCCCTGCGTATGGCGATCAGGATTGTCGTCTGATTCGGCAAGGCACATACTTCCCAGCCAACCAGCACCCGGCTCCGCATATCCTGCCAAGCCGTTAGCCAGGGCCTTATCCACCGGTTGCGGTGACGCACCCAGCAATTGAACTGAGAGTGATCGCCAACCCATATCGCTCCCGGCTGAACGCTGTCGGGATCGAACTGAGTATATGCTGCGCATTGTGTATTGTACGCAGCCAGGCCTTCACGATGCAGTATTTTGACCGGTTCGGGGATATATTTCTTTACGTAATACTGCATCACCCGCAGGCTGGGGATCACCCAGTCTTTTTTTTGCTTCCTGTTGACATACTCAAGGTTGCGTAAGCATAGCCTCACACTCAATCGCTGCTCCGTAAGGTACATCCGTAAGAAGTTCTGTAACGCCTCCTCGCTTATCGTTTCGTCACCGAAGCAATTGCCGCCTCGCATATCGACCAGGCCGACCAGCCCGTGCTCTTTGTAACGCCCTACCCAGCGCTCGAGCGTTCGTTTGGTTGCGCCCTTCTCGGCTGCGTACAGCTCGAGCGCATCCGACCGAGTACCGCCGTTGCGAACACGGTCCGCAGCCTCTTTCTCAAGCTCAAGAACCATGCCCCGCCGTTTCTGTGCCCGTGCGATCTTCTCCTGACTGAAACCTGAAAGCTGCTCGTCTGTTGTTCGCTCAGGCGATTTACCCTCTCCTAATCGAGGATCGGCTGTAACCCGTATCTCCCACCTGCCATCCCGCTTGCATGCACCTGGGAACGCCCCGTCTTTACAACCGCGTTGCACACCCCGCTTGCTCATACCCAGGCGTCTTGAGGCCGTTTCTGCTGTTATGTATTTGATCATAATAGCGATCCCTAATTACTGCGTATTGCAGCTCGATCCCTCTTTAACTGCAACCTGCCGCTGATTTAGTTGCCGTTGCAGACTGGCATTTTGCCGCTGTACTGTCTTACGCTCCTGGTCAAGCGCCCTCAGTGTCTTACCGGTTCCTTCGCACACCAGCGAAGTGAGGATACAGAAACCGCTTGCAAGCCTGTGTCCCAAAGCAGTCGTGGTAACCGTCTCAGTGATGAAGGCTAACGCCTCAAGGCACAATGAGAGGTCCTCTGCCATATCACTCAAGCCTTCCTCAAAATGCAAGACTCGCCGCCCTTGCCTGCGGTCCTGGCACGTGCCGAAGTTCCCCGCCCACCTCTCACAGTATCTGGTTCCTTGCTCGCTAATGCCGTTGTTTTCCTGGCCTGGCCTGCCCATTGCGGAGGCTATAAGCTCTTGAAGCTCGTGCTCCTGCTCTTGCAAAAGAACTCCGCTGTCAGTCTGTTCTGTGCACATTGCCGCGTCCTAACTTTGCTTTAGGCGATCTTTCTAAATCGTTCAATAATGCAGAGGCCCGCCGGGCATCCGTTCCCGTCAGGCCTCCATGCCGGCTTCGCTGCCCCTATCCTTGCGACAACATGGCCAATAGCAGAGTTGCGAGTGCAGGCCGCATCCGTGCGACCTGGGTGACATAAGGTCCGCACCGCTCTTCGAGCGTCACATTTTGAGTCACCACCATCCGTGTTCTTGCCTCGCGTGCTCTGCCTATGTGCTCTTATTGTAAGCCACAACACCCTCGGACCTTCCGCAGACGGCTCATAGCTGTCTGTAAGAAAGAGGCCGCACGACATCCGTGTCGTGAAGCCTCCATGCTTGTTATCCCGTCCGCGAGATGGACTATGGACGGTAGAGCTGAGATAGTGGATCGCATCCTTGCGATTTCCACGAGGTCCCCGCACTGCTCCTATGGCGGCACATTCCGTTGTGATATTTATAGCTACCCGCCTCCTGTAAAATGAGGAGCCCCGACTTGTGCCGGGACTCCTCCCTTGCCTTGCCTCGCATCGCCGCGCTTGGCCTTGCCATGCTGTGCGATGCCATGCTGTGCGATGCCATGCTGTGCTTCGCTTCGCGGTGCTTCGCATCGCGGCATTAGAAATGAAAAGGCAAGTAATTAAATTCAGGTTATGTCCGTTCGGCTTCATCCGTTCTATCTGTCCAGTGTCACGCACTGCCTCCCTGCTGTTCGTCTGGCCAAGACTTAATGAGCTTTTGTATTCTAACGCCCATCCACTCCGCAACTCTCCGCGCAATCATCAAACTAACTGGTTTTCCGTTCAACACCTTGCCACCCGTCTGAGGAAAAACTCGGATGGCCTCGTAGAATCCTGTCTTGCTCAAGGCTTGCTCTTTACGGAAGGCCTCGACCCTCGCAGCATCAATAATTACTAAATCACCTCTCATTGTGATCTGCCCTGTTTTTTATTGACCGTTTCAGTTTTCTTGCTACCATAACATTTTGTGCCCGGTGTATTGAACGATACTCTCGTATAGCTGCGTATTACTAAGTCACTCTTTTTATGAGCGCTGATTATACTATCGATTTCTTTTATGTGAAATCTGCATAGAATGCAAGGGAAAAATGTGAAAACCTCAAGAAAAGTGGAAACTTTTTCACAGAGACTGCATTTAACGCGAAAAAACCGCGATTTGAGCCAAGGGGGTCTCGCAAAAAAACTTGGCCTTACCGGTCAAGCTCAGGTATCACGCTACGAAAACGGTAAGAGCCTCCCTGATGTGGCGATCCTTGTGAAAATGAGCGAGGCCCTCCAAGTGGACCTGCACTGGCTGATAACTGGGAATCTTTCACCATCTACTGTTGATTTGGCTGAGCGTGTAAAGCCTTATCTCTACGCTCATCTATCTGATGTTACACTTCGGATTCAGCAATTAGAGAGAGAGCGGCGCGATCTGTATGCCCGTACTGTTCAACGAGAGCCTCGCACTGGTGGAATCAAGGACGTAGAGAAACTATTGGCTGAGCATCATGCTTATTTGAGGGCCGCATATCAGGAGTTGGACCAGTTGGTCGGTATGGAGTGTAAGGGAGATAAAGATGTCACGTTAAGTTACGACCAGTTAAGAGATCGCTCCCGAAGCGGCTCTAAAGAGTAGGACTATGCCAGAGAGCAGCCTGGACATCAGCGTTCTTGGTGACTTGCAGCCCACCAAGTATCTGTGCGTCAAGTGTTCTGGCCTCGCTGAATCAGAGAGAGATGTGGCTCAAGAGTGCACAGAATGCGCCATATTATGTGCTTGTGATAACAGGATTGAGGTGATATAACGTAATGGGCTGTTGCGGCAAACCAATTAAGAAGGCAATACATATCATACAGGGATATACAGCGCTTGTGCGGGGCAAAAAATATGAGGGTACTGATGACAGAATTCGGAGTTGCCAGAAGTGCCAGAGAAATTATTGGATTGGCCGGGCCTTATTCTGCTCGATCTGTAAGTGTTTCGTCCCAGCTAAAGCAAGAGTGGAAGGCGAGAAGTGCCCATTAGCTAAGTGGGATTAAACTGCAAGACCTATTCCTTCACCCCCTCGCCGGGCATGAAGGCGGCTTCTGAAAAAACCCCTTATATTTTTCGCACGCATCCCACGCATATATCACGAGTTAGCAATATATGAGGTAGTCTGCTAACTTTTTTATATTTTATTCCAGGCCATGTCACTCACCCCACTAAACTGTCACTCGCTTTTCGCTGTTTTTGGCCTCTATTTTACCCATCTTAACCTATTCTGGACATCCTATGTGCGCTAATTCTGTCGTTTTGCGTGTCGTTTTGTCGTTTTGAATTTGCAAAAATCAAGTCGATTTTTTACCCTTCAATACTCACCAAACACCCCTTAGAACACAGACGAGACCATTCTTAAACAGGTTTCGCTGTTTTCAGAGGCCTACTTTGCCGTTACAGGCCCTCTCATTGCCGATTAAAGGCTTCTCACAGTTTTCGACAGTAAAACAGTCCTATTCCACCAGGTGTCCAATCACTCCCCGATTTTGGCGTTTGCGACATTTAGGCCATTCTATCATACCGGCTAATATCATCCCTCATAACCCCACAAAACCTCCACTTTTACCCCCCAAAACCGCCTATCTCCGGCTAACTCCGGCCATTCCCACCCAACGGCCATTTATGACATATAGGTTTTCGTTTAACAAACAGGTCGGAAAATTCATGGAATATCCCGTGACGGTGGAAAATGGCATGAATGCGGTTCTTTACCATGGTCTGCAATCCGACCAGATCGCCGCGAAATCGCATCTGCTCGCGCTGATTGCGTACCTGAGGCGGAGCACGCCAGAGCTTCGGCCAGTCGGATTGTTCAAACGGCAGCAAGGACATCAGGTCGGCATCTTTTTTGTTGGTTTTCACCCAGCCGCGGGCCTTACGCATCTGTTCGAGCTTGTAACAGTTCGACAGGTGCGGCTCAAGGCCGGCCTCACTAAGCAAATCGCTTAGCCAGCCCCAGCCGAATGAAGCCTCCAGCACGATCGGCACTGCTTTGGGTCAGCGATTCAGACGTTCCCGCAGTTGAGCACGCTGCGGATGTTTCAGACGCTCTCGCCGGACCACACGACCGGCTTTGTCTCGAAACGTTACATTGCTGAATTTGTAATGGACATCCATGCCGCCACGGGTTACATTTGAATATACATTGTTCATACGTGACTCCTTTCTTGTCCTCTATCATACCAGAGAACTCGATGGGAGGCAGGCATTCATGGGATTACGTGGCTACAAGGCTGTGGTCGATAGTCTGAAGTATGCTGCCTCTCTTGCTGAGGAACAGATCACGCCCATAGGGGGTTAAAATACGCCAAACGAATATACTTGTGGATGAGAACATCCCCTTGATGAGCGCCGAGCAGGTCAGGAGCTGGCTTGGGCAGCTTTTTGAGAAGCTCTGCCAAAAGCCGGAGCTGATGCCGGGCTACTTCCGACGCTTGGTACCCGAACACGGCCTGGAGCGGACCATCTGCGACTACATTGCAGGAATGACCGACAGATTCTGCATCAAATATCAGCTTTTCGATCTTGAAGCAACGCGGCGGGAGAACACGTACCTGAGAAAGCTGCTTGAGGAAGACAGCGGCTAAGGGAAGAAGCACAAGGTACCCAAAGCCCGGAAACGCAGTATCAGGAACAAGATCAGTTGGGGGGGGGCACGTCCACTCAAGCCCAGGAGCCAGCTTACAGCTTAGGGCCTGTTCTGTCAGCCCGATTACCCCACCGAGAACTCTCCACCATTGACATACTCTGATCGACGGCGTAGAATTTTACATACGTTCTGTCGAGAAGGGGGCCGGCAAAGATAGAAGGACATTTGATATGGACTGCGTAAGGCCGATTTTCAGATTGTGGCTGGTAGTTGTTGGGATTTGGAGTTTCATCCCTTCGACCGGCTCAGGGCAGGGAGTGAGTTTCACAGCGCGCGGGCGGGAGGCGGCGGGGCCATACGTGCTGGAAGCCGCTTCGTTCAAGCATTACATCGACCGGTTCGGCGACAATGACGAAGAGCTATACGTTCAGCATGTCCCGAATGATAAGGCGTGGGAATTCCTCAGGGCAAACATTCCTCTGTTTGAGTGCCCGGACAAGGATTTTGAGCGGACTTATTACTTTCGCTGGTGGACTTATCGCAAGCATATCAAGGAGACGGCGGACGGTTTCGTGATTACCGAGTTCCTTCCCAAAGTCGGCTGGTCCGGCAAGCACAACACGATCAACTGCCCCGCCGGCCATCACTTTTACGAAGGCCGATGGATACACGAGGCCAAGTATCTGGACGATTATGCGGTTTTTTGGTTCCGCAAGGGCGGCTCGCCCCGGCGTTACAGCTTCTGGGCCGCCGATTCGCTCTGGGCCAGGAACCTTGTGCGGCCGGACAAAGACCTCATTACCGACCTGCTCGCCGATTTGGTTAAGAACTACGAAGAATGGGAAAAGTCAAGACTCGAACCCGACGGCCTGTTTTGGCAAATCGATGATCGTGACGGTATGGAGGTCTCGGTTGGCGCCAGCGGCAAACGGGCAACGATCAACTCCTATATGTACGGCGACGCAGTAGCTATCGCCAGGATTGCGAATCTTGCCGGCAAGGAGGATATCGCCGAGCGGTTCGGCCACAAGGTGCAAGAGATCAAGAAACTGGTCCAGGACAAGCTCTGGGACGACCAGGCCAGGTTCTTCAAGACGCTGCCTCGCAATAAACAAACGCTCGTCGATGTCCGCGAGCAGCACGGCTATACGCCCTGGTACTTCAATCTGCCGGCTGCCGGCGCCGGCTACGAGGTCGCGTGGAAGCAATTGATGGACCCGAAGGGCTTTTATGCTCCGTTCGGGCCTACGACCGCCGAGCAGCGTCACCCGCGGTTCGCTATATCGTACACGGGCCACGAGTGCCAATGGAAGGGGCCGAGCTGGCCGCTGTCCACGGCGGTGACCCTGACGGCGTTGGCCAATGTGCTCAACAACTATCAGCAGGATTCGGTCAGCAGGGCCGACTACTTTGAAACGCTTAGAATCTACACTCAATCTCACCGTCTCAAGCGTGAGGATGGGCGCATAGTGCCCTGGATTGACGAAAACCTCAATCCCTTCACCGGGGACTGGATTTCTCGAACACGCTTAAAGAGCTGGAAGGACGGCACCTGGAACCCCGGAAAAGGCGGCAAGGAGCGGGGCAAGGATTACAACCATTCGTCCTATTGCGACCTGATTATCACGGGCCTGGTCGGCCTGCGTCCACGGGCGGATGAGGTTGTTGAGGTCAACCCGCTGCTCCCGGCCAGTACGTGGGACTGGTTCTGCCTCGATAACGTCTTATATCACGGACGAATAATTACTATCGTCTGGGACAGAACAGGCACAAAGTACGGCAAGGGCAAGGGCCTGCACGTCTTTGTCGCCGGCAAAGAGATAGCCTCGGCCGCCTCACTTGGCCGAGTTACGGGTAAACTCCCTCAAAAAAAAAGTAGGGCGACGAGCGAAACTTCCGCCGGCTGGCGAAAGTACCTGGGACGGCGACGCCTGCTACAAACCGTTTGCCGTCTATAATGAGCGGGATGACCGCTGGCTGCTCTGGTACAACGGCCGGGCCGGCAAGGTCGAACAGATCGGCCTGGCAATGCACGAAGGCAAAGACCTTGGTTTTTGAGGGGCCGGTGCTATAACACTACCGGCGTCAGTCGGCATCAGTGCTGAACAGGTCTTTGTTGAGGTCTTCGCCGCCTTCTTTGCCGTCGGCGCCGTAGCTTATGATTACAAACGGCTTGCCGCTGGCGGGGTCAAGCTCGTAGAAGAAGTCCCTGTTCCAGGCATCTTTAGGCATATAGGGAGTGTCGAGATATCCGCCCGGCTCCCATCCGGTGGCGTCGGCCGGCTTTTTGACCAGAGCCATCAGGCCTTCTTCTTCGGTTGGGAATCGGCCGGTGTCCATCTTGAATTGAATAACCGCCGAATGAAGCGTCTTGAGGGTGGTCTTTGTCGTGGTGACATTCATTTGGGTCTGCACTTGCTGCTGGAGCATCATAAATGCGGACATTAACTCGATCAGATGCTGTTTCGGCACGGCGATGTCCACCACGATCTTGTCATCGCCGATCTTGCCGGCGATGTTGATATTGCTCTTGCTCGGAACGTCAATTTGCGGCATCTTCACACCCGGACCACCCATTTCCATGCCCTGCATCATTGCTCCTATCAGCTTGAAGAACCTGACATAGTTGTACGTGGCGAGAAAGTCAGCTTTTTCCGCCCCGGGAAGCATCTCCAGGGCCTCTTTTATCTCATCGCAGATTTCTTTTGGTCCGCCGGCCTTGACCCGGTCAATCAGTTCGTGTACCGCCGGATCCACGTCGTCGGCGATGGCCATGACACACAGCCCGTCAACCACGCCCCATCGATAATCAATTCCGCTGCCGTACATTGCATCTATCATTTGCCCGGACGGTGAATTGGGTTCGGTTGAGTTCATAAGGAGCCTGGCCGAGTCTATTGAAACGCCCTTGTAAGTTTCGGCGCCCCGCTTTAGAGTGTAGTCAACTTCCAGTCCCATACTCTTATAAAAATCGGCGATGCCTGTGGTATTAAACATCTCTACGGATTCGTCGATCATCTTATTGAACTTATCAACGTCTTTAACCGCCATAACATACTTGATGCCGAACGCTGTCGTATCATCTGTCGTATCAATTGAAAACGTCCCGGCCATCGGTCCGCCAAGGGCGTCAACCGCATCGGCTGCAAGCGTTCTCATTTTCGCCATATCCTCCGCGGACATATCGGCACCACCGAGCATCGCCATCAGGTCCACACTCTTGACGGTGAGTTTCTTCCAGAAAGGCGAATCCATTTTGACTGCGAAATTCATCGCGGCCCCGTCTTCGAGGTATCCGAGGAGGTCGTTCTCCCGGCCTGCTGTGGCATCGGCGGTAAACATATCGGCCATATCCGTGCCGGGGACCGCGAAGACGGTTTCGGTGATGCGCAGGACTTCGGGGCTGGGGCTGACCACCACAGTCAAAGATTTGGTCTCTTTCATCAGCGTCTCAAGAATGCCGACATACATATCCACTACGTTTGCAATTGTCTCCTGGGATTGAAGAGCACTCAGTCTGTTCTGCTGGTCTTTCATCCTCTGGATTTGCTTGTCAAGCTGATCGGTCACTGCCGGAAGCTCGGTTTGCAGCTCATCCTTGACTAGTTCAAGTTTTTCAATTGCTTCCTGAATATTGTCGGCCAGCTTCTTTTGCTCTCTCAGTGTCTCGATTTGCTTCTGAAGTTTCTCCACCTCTGCTTTTTCGTTGGGATCAATGTTGGCCAGGCGGCTCGTTTCCTGCTCGAGTTTCCCGATTCTTGCCTGAAGATCGCTGTGCTGGTCTTTTAGCTTCTGGATTTTCCGGATGATTTCATCAGTCTTTGCCTTATCTGTGTCGGCCAAATTGTTTCTCGTCTCCTCGAGTTTCTCGATGCTCTCTTGCATGATCGAATCCATATTCGTTATGCTTGTCTTGATCTCTTCAATCTTCTCGAACAGCAAGGGTCCGAAGGCGTTAGAGACGGTCTGGATGTTTCCGTAGATCCAGATGGGCTCTTTTGCGGCCTGTTGGGCCAGGGCCGAATCCGAAACGCCCGCCAATTGCGCCGCTTCTGCGGAGGCGCTGCTTTTAGGCGCCATTAGTTTTTTATACTGGACGAGCTTGTCGTACTGGTCGTTCGAGGTGACCAGGGCATAGTTACCAAGCTGGGTGATCAGCATTACCGGCCCGCCTGCGGCTTTGGCCGGGCCCGCCGGTACACCGGGCATCCCGATACTCACTGTGATCTTGGAGATACCGTTGTCGTCGGGCTTGCTGAATTTAGGATTGCCGCCGACGAGCTTGTCGTAATCGGTCACGGGCAAGAGTCCTGCCAAGAACATTCTTGAGGCCGGCTTAGCTTCGGGCGATTCGGCGGGCATGAGCACGCCAAAAGCCGCAAAGCTGGCGTTCATATTCACGCCGGCCAGCTCCGGGCTGCCGAGCACGCCGGCCAACTGCATGCGCACCAGCATCTGGAGCCCCATAGGAACGGGCGAGACGCCCACTAAAAACTGGTCGATTTGGCTGAGCGTGTATTGAAAATTGTTCACCTGTACGGCAAACAAATTCTCAACAGGCGGCGCCTGCGGTGGTTCTTTGGCTTTGGGCTTACAGGACGATGCTGCGAAAATAACACCCAGAACCAGCACTCCAAGCACGGCAACACTTACAAAGCTTCTTGACTTAGACATTTCTGCGCCTCCTTATTATCGTTGGCAAATTCATATCTTACAGGCTTTATACTCTATAAAACGCACAGCAAGCAAGAAATTCACAAGGAACCTTTAAAAAAATGGGGCACATCCGGGAAATGGGTAGGTGTATGAGCGTGTCGCACGACCGAGAAAAATCGTTCGGGGCCCCAGAGATCCAAATTACCCCGCTGGTTGCCCTAATTTGGTCCTCTGCCCA
>JAGMDR010000356.1 GCA_023128595.1 Planctomycetota bacterium
CCACGGTCGGTTTCGGCGGACACAATATGGCTGATAAGTTCCTGAAGATTCTGGATGCGCAGATGGCGGTCGGCGATCCGAAGAAGCATCCGGAATTCGCCGGCACCGTGGCTTCCGTGGACACGCGCGATTTCTGGCGCCAGATCGATGAGTCACCGATGAGCCAGGACTATCACTACAACCGCAACGCCGAGACGTATTTGCTCGTGGGCGACGCCCTCGGGCAAGCGATGGTCAAGCTCCTCGGCGGAAAAGCCGAAGCTCTTCCGCAAGCCGACGGGCCGAAACCCGCTGCACAGCAGGCAAGGCCCGAACCGACAGAGCAGGATGAGGCAGCTGCGAAAGTGGTTCTGGCCCCTATTGTTTTGGATGGCATGGCGCCGGGCTATATCGCTAACCCCAGGTATAACGCGGCACTGTTGAGTGAGGCCAGCGGGGAGAAGCCGAAGCGCGCTTCACAGTTTCTGCGGGGAGCGATGTACGGTCTGACCTCATTCTATCGTTCGGCCGGGGTGCACGACTATGACTGGCACGTATTCGGGCCGGATCTCAAAAACGTGAAGTGGGAGTACTTCAGCTTTGACCCGCCGGAGAGCATGCCCAAGGAGAAGGGTAACCGGTATCGGAAGGTTAGCTATCCTGAAGGGATGGAGAACTGGTTCAAACCCGAGTTCGATGCCAAGAAGGCAGGCTGGAAAAAAGGGCTGCCGCCCTTTGGTCAGTTGGATGGCAAGCTGGCGCCGCTGTCAGAGTCATGCAATGCTCCATTTTGTCTGTGCGGAGAGAAACCGAAGACGCTGTGGGAGAAGGAAGTTCTCTTGGTACGCGGCACTTTCGAAATCCCCCCGCTCAAACAGGGTCATCGCTACCGTATCGTTGTCGGGGGCAGCGCTCATGTCAATGCGGGCGAGGGTTTTGTGGTCTATGTCAACGGTAAGCTGCTGGCCGAGTCGAAGGCCGGTGTCGGCAAGCGCCAGGGTGGACAACCGCGGGGTGGTTTTATCTACAACGACTTCCGTGACGAATTCAAGGGCGGCAAGGTGACCATCGCGGCCACCAGCTTCCTGAGATACAACAACCCACGGGGGATCATCCCTCCGCGCGGGCATCTTACCCTGTGGATGGAAGAGGCGAAAATCCCGCCGCTGGATCGTTCGGAAAGCCAGTGATAGACCATGGCAACCCGCTTGTTGTTAGATAAAATTTCCGAACGCAGTTTGAAGTCAACGCCACATTAACGAAAGGAAACAAAGCTATGAACGGGAAAAAGTTATTTGTTGTTTTGTCTCTGCTCGCAGCAGTGTTCATGTCAATCTCCGATGCTTCAGGGGCAAGAAGGGCCAAGCAGGAAATACCACTGACTTCCGCCGCTGAGCAGCTCTATAAACAATACTCGGATATGCGTACAGCATTGCAGGCCGAGATCGAGAAGGCGTTGCCGAAGGTTGACGAGCAGCAGAAAGCCGCCTATTTGAAGGCCCGTGAGGCCGAAAAGGCTGCGGAGGCGCATGCCAACGCCACACAGGAGGCCCTGAATAAGAACAGGGGACACGTGGGGCTGTTGAACCATAGGAAGGGCTGGATCGGCAGAGCCACCAAGGGGGTAGCAGAGGCGAAAGAGAAGCTGAAGCAGGCTGAGGCGATGACCGGCGACACGGGGGAGAAGGCCAAGGCCGTGAAGGAGGCCCAGGAGGCGCTTGCCAAGATTCAGGAAAATTATGACATGGCGGCCAGCGAACTCAAGAAGGCGCAGGCAGCGGTGGACAAGGCGAAACTTGAAGAGCCGAAATTGATCCAGGACCTCGAGGCGGCCAAGGAAGTGCTGGCCAAGGCGCAGGCCAAGACGATGAAAACGGTCAACGAACTCAACCTGCAGCCTTTTCTGGAGAGCGACAAACTCGATGCGAAACTCGCGCAATACCAGATCCTGGCCGAGACCACACCGCCGGGCCTGGCAGAATTCGCGCAGCAAGGGAAGGAGCAGGAGAAATTGATCAAGAAACTCCTGGCGGATGATGATCTGATGATTCAGATGGCTGTCGCGGGTGGCGCCAAGGGAGGCAAGTACGGCCAGGCAATGAAGATCTACACCGACATCCAGAAGGCGAGCGCGAAGGCCAATAATGGCACCTTGCAGCGGCTGGCACTGGGCATCAGCCTGGAGCATGCGGTGCCGATTGGGCAGCGCAACGCCACCGGCCTGACCAATGCGCCAAAGACCGTAGACCCGGTGAAGCGGTACCTCCACTTCGAGAAGGCATACCTGGGCGGCGAACTCGATCCGGGCTTCACTGGTCTGAGCGTATGGGACTACCGAATGGTCGTCAACGGCGAAGAGCCGGATGAGATTCTCGCCTGGGGTCGCGAAATGCTCCGCAACTATCGTCCCGACCACATCTCAACGCCAGACTATCGCTGGCGTTATGTGGCGGCGGTCAGGACCGAAGTCAGGTACGGGTCGCAGGACAACAAATACGACAAGCCCGAGCTGCAATTTTTTCAGAATATCCTGATGAACGGCGGGGTCTGCGGCCGGCGCGCGTTCTTCGGGCGATTCATTCTGCGCGCCTTCGGTATGCCGACCACTGCACGTCCCCAGCGCGGTCATGCCGCCTTAACGCACTGGACACCCGATGGCTGGGTGGTCTGCCTTGGTGGAGGCTGGGGAGTAGGCCGAACAAAGTATGGCAACGACCTCGATTTCCTGGCGCATACGCAGGCCAGGATGACAGAAAAGCCATTCGAGCAGGTGTGGCGCGCACAGACGGTGGGCACTGTCCTTGGTGAGAAGAAGGTTTTCGGATTCCTCTCCGGCGATCCCGACTTCTGGAATGGCGTAGCGCTATACCGGCAGCGGGCGATTATTGAAGAGGCCAAGGCCGTGACGCTGGCCGCAGTGGGTACGGACATTGGCGAGGCGAATGAATCCAAAGTGAAGGAAAAGATCAACGCAGTAACCATCACCGAGGCGGACAGAAAGATCGTCGTCAGCAAGGATGGGGTGATCACGATTCCCGCAGCGGCCAGCAGCAAACCGACGAACAGCACGTCGAAGATCAAATTCATGAAGACCAACTTGGGCGGGATGCAGTTGCACTACAACCGGTTGGGAAAACCCGAGGAGTTCGAATACACCTTTGATGCACCGAAGGCCGGGAAATACGCGCTCACCGCGCGGGTGGTAACACCCAGCTGGAAGCAGCATCTCATGGTCACGGCTAACGGTGCCGCTGAACCAATCGACATCGCGCTGCCTTTTACTGTCGGAATGTGGGACAAGACTCAACCGGTCGAGGTCTCGCTGGTCAAGGGCCGCAATGTCCTTCGCTTCTGGCGCAACGAGCCGGTCAAGGGATTGACCATTAAGGACTTCACGCTGAGGCCGGTGAGTTAGCCGAAGATCGATTAGCTAACATGTGTTGAACCGTAATACGAACTGAATTTTAAACTTAACGAAAGGAAATGAAGCTATGAACAGGAAAAAGACATTTTTTGTATTGTGCCTTATCGCAGTGATGACAATGGTCGCCTCCGGCGTATCGGCTGCCGAGAAGATTAATACGGACCCGAAGCAGCAATTGCCCGATCCGGACGGTAAACCGGCGGATATGAGCAAGCCCGTACAGGTCTACATCCTGCTGGGTCAGTCCAACATGGTCGGCGCCGGCAGGATCGCCGGCGAGAAAGAAGGGACGCTGGAGCACGCGGTCAAGGCCAAGAAGAAATACCCCTACCTTGTGGATGGCGCGGGCCAATGGACCGTCCGCAAGGACGTGCGATACGTGCGTGTCATGGGAAGCGGCACAGGAAATATGCGGCAGTTCAACAACGAATGGATGACCATTACGGGCGGGAAAATCGGTCCCGAGTACGGCATCGGCCATTACGTGGGCCAAGCCACCGACGCGCCGGTGCTCATCCTCAAGAGCTGCATAGGCAACCGCAGCTTGGGCTGGGACCTGCTGCCCCCCGGCAGCGAGCGGTATGAGTTCGAAGAGAAGGACAAGAAGACTGGAGAAACGAAGACCTTCGTCTACGCCGGCTACAAGGATTCGCCGGCCAAATGGGAAAAAGGCACGGAGCCGCAGAAGATCGGCTGGTACGCCGGCATGCAGTACGACGGCGACGTCGCCAACGCGAAGAAGATTCTGGCCGAACTCCACAAGTATTACCCCGGTGCGAAAGGATACGAGATCGCGGGATTCTTCTTCTGGCAGGGCGACAAGGATCGCTACAGTGCCGCACACGCCAGCCGCTACGAGCAGAATCTTGTCCATTTTATCAAACAGCTGCGCAAGGACTTCAATGCCCCGAAAGCGAAGTTTGTCGTTGCCACCCTTGGCCAAACCAAGAAGGGCGCCGAGGGCAACGAAGGAAAGATACTTGAGGCCCAGCTCGCGGTTGACGGCAAAAGCGGCAAGTATCCGGACTTTAAGGGCAATGTGGCCTCTGTCTATTCCAACCCCTTCTGCCACGGGGGCGCCTCCAACAGCCACTACGGCGGCAACGCTGAAACCTATATGGACATCGGCGAAGCCATGGGCAAGGCCATGGCGGACTTATTGGTCAAGAAGGACAAGTAACAGGGCCCCGCCCCAGTTAAGGCCGAGTCAAAGCGGTATTCCATCGCCTGACTTCCCAAGAGGTGAATCGTAACGTGTGGAGGCAGCGAAAGGAAACAAGGTTATGAACAGGAAGGAATTGTCTGGTGTGTTGTGTCTGCTGGCAGCGATATTGATGGGAGGCTCCATCGTATCGGCGGCAGAGAAGGTCAATACAGAGCAGAGCAAGCCGCTGCCGCGGGTGCTGCTGATTGGGGATTCGATCTGCGGCGGGTATCAGCAGGGGGTGAAGAAACTGCTTGCCGGCAAGTCCGTCGTGGTCAAGCAACAGGGTAACGGTGAGCACACATGGACCGGGTTGAAGAAGCTCGACGAGTGGCTCGGCGACGGCAAATGGGACGTCATCCACTTCAACTGGGGCCTGTGGGACGTGGCATACCGCAACCCCAAGTCGAAGAACTTCGGGCACCTGGACAAGGTGGACGGGAAACTCACCACGTCGCCTTCCGACTACGAGAAGAACCTCCGCACGCTGGTCGCCCGGCTGAAGAAGACGGGTGCCACGCTGGTGTGGGCCAGCACCACCCCGGTGCCCGACGGCGAACCGGGGCGGATCAAGGGAGATGAGGTCAAGTACAACGCCGTGGCGGCGAAGATCATGGCTGCCAACGGCATTGCCGTCGACGATCTGCACGCCGAGGTCATTCGCCAGGGACGGCCGAAGGGCAACAACGTGCATGACACGGGCGATCTTTCCAGGAAGGTCGCCGACAGCATCGTCGCTGCGCTGGCCAGCCGCGGGACGGCCGCGACACCGGACAAAGAGACGCCCGGCACGAAGAAACCGGTCAAGATGTTACAGGACGATTTCCTGAAACTGAAATTCGGCATGTTCATCCATTTCAATATGGCAACCTATAAGGGTGTTCAATGGGTCTCCGGGTACCCCGACCCTTCCACCTTCAATCCGGGCGTTGATACTGTTAATACTGATGCGTGGGCAGACGCCGCGGTATCTGCCGGCATGAAGTATGGCGTACTTACGGCAAAACATGTCTCAGGCTTTTGCCTTTGGGACAGCAAACATACGACGTATGACGTTATGCACGCTGATTGTCCGTACCAGAAGGACCTCGTGGCGCAGTTCATCAAGTCATTCAAAAGCAGGGGATTGAAGGTGGGGCTTTACTACTGCTGGCGTCACCCGGGATTTGGTGACAGCAAGAAATATAAGGTCTTGCCGCCGGAGTGCGATCCTGCGCCCCATTCTCCGGATGAACAAAAGAAATTCCAAAAGGCACAAATCGCGGAACTGCTGACGAAGTATCCAGATGTGTTCTATATATGGAATGATGGTCTCGACCCCGAGATAATGGCTGCGGATGAAATACTGGCTTACCTGAGAGGCATACGTCCACACATCACTGCCAGTGCAAATTGGTGGAGTTGGGCTAAAAAAGGAGCGCCGTATGTGGATATCGCTGTAACTGAAACAAGGCACTTTCCAGAGGGCAATAAGACGCCAGGCGAAACATGCTGGTGCCTGGAACAGAAATGGTTCTGGAACAAGGGATTTCATGCCAAGGACGCCAGACAAATCGTGTCTCACATGATCAGGGCCCATAGTAGAAATGCGAATTTTCTGCTTAACGTCGGCCCTGATAGGGATGGCAATATCATAGAATCAAGTATTGAGACATTGGCGGAAATCGGACAGCTGTGGGATCCAAATGCAGCTCCTGGCCCTCTGCAATGAGTATTCTCGTCTGAGTGAAAAGCTGAATGTGCATACGCAATCAAGGTATTGAAGAATGAAAAGAAATATTG
>JAGMDR010000357.1 GCA_023128595.1 Planctomycetota bacterium
TTCAGTTCGGGACCCAGCAGCGCTCCGGACGCAACTTCCGTTTTGCCTGCGAGCTCGCGCTGAACGGCCGGCTCGGCAAACTGCACACAATCAATGTCTGGTCTCCGGGCAGCAGCCAGGGCGGGGACCCGACTCCTGTGCCCGTGCCCGAATGGCTCGATTACGAGATGTGGCTGGGGCCGGCGCCCTTCACGCCCTACACCAAGAACCGCGCATCCAACAGTATCTGGTGGTTCGTTTCCGATTATGCGCTGGGCTTCATCGCCGGCTGGGGCATCCACCCGATTGACATCGCCTTCTGGGGCGGCGGCAAAAAGGTCACTACGCCCCTGACGGTCGAGGGCAAGGGTAAGTGGCCCGCCAAGGGCGTCTGCGACACGGCTATGAACTGGGACATCGTCCTGAAATACGACAGCGGCTTAACGATGAACTTCACCGGCTGGCCCTGCCGCCAAGAGTGGACAAAACGCTACGGCAAGATAAGTAGCCACGGCACCGCCTTCGAAGGCGCCGACGGCTGGGTCCACGTCAACCGAGGCGGCATCAGCGCAAGCTCGCCCGAGATCTTGAAAACGCAGTTCCGGGCGAACGATTTGCGGCTGCCCGTGAGCAGCAACCACGTGCGAAACCTGTTAGACTGCGTCAAGAGCCGCGCCAAGACGGTCGCCCACATCGACGACTCCGTCCAAAGCGACATAATCTGCCAGATAAGCGACATCGCCATCCGCCTCGAGCAGAAGCTGAGGTGGGACTCCAAGAAAGAAATCTTCGTAAACAACGATGCCGCCAACCGCAGACTCTCGCGAGTGATGCGAAGCCCCTGGAAGCTGTAAAACACTAATGAAACTGCGGTTCTGACCCGGACCCCGGGGATTTATCGCCTTGCGGCCAACGGCATGATGGATTGCGGCCGGCAAGATAATTATTAACCTCCCGGAGGTTGTGCGTAGTTTAGACAATTTGAACCATCGATAAATACGTTGAGAGAAAAACCAGATGGCCAGAAAGTTAGTTTTAGCAGTGCTGCTTTCGAGCATTCTTTGCGGGTGTGCTAATGTGACGAAGCAGGAGAAGCAGCCGTGTGCGGAGCACGGTCGGACAAGTCCTTCGGACGCCAAGATGCTCAAAGTCGCCGTCTTAACGGGCGGACACGGCTTCCAACGAGAGCCCTTCTTCGAGATGTTCAAATCCTTCAAGGATATCAAGTACGCCGAGGTCCAGTTGAAAGACCACAGCGAGATATTCGAGGACATCAGCAATTGGGACTACGACGTCATTGCGATGTACAGCATGACGCAGAACATCTCGCAAAAGCGCAAGGACAACTTCAAGAAGCTGCTCGACCGCGGCATCGGCCTGGTTTGTCTGCACCACAACATGGGCGCGTTCCAGAGCTGGCCGGAATTCAAAAAGATCGTCGGCGGAAAATACTACCTCAAGCCCACCGAAGAAAACGGCGTGCAGCGCCGCGGCAGCACGTACAAGCACGACATAGATATGGAAATCAAGATAGCCGACAAGTCGCACCCGATCACTCGCGGGATGACCGATTTTAAGATACACGACGAAGGCTACAAGTACTGCGGCTTCGAGAAAGACAATCACGTCCTGCTGACTGTTGACCATCCCGAAAGCGACAAGACGGTCGGCTGGGTCAGAAAATACGCCAACGCTAATGTTTGCGGTATCCAGCTTGGCCACGACGGCAAGGCGTATGCGAACCCGAACTACCGGAAGCTCGTTTTGCGGGCGATCCAATGGTCCGCCGGCAGGCTGAAATGACCTTCGATGGAACCCCCGGCTCAGGGCAACAAATGAGGTGTAGCTTATGAAGACTAAATTGTTGGCTGCGTTTTTTTCGGCGGCGCTGGCCATTCTGGGGCTTTGCTTTGGCGAAGCCTTCGCCGCCGAGCCAGCCGGGCCCATTCGGGTCCTTATCCTGAGCGGGCGGAACAACCACGACTGGCGGCAAACGACACCGGCCCTGAAGAAGATATATCAAAGCAGCGGCCGATTCACTGCGGACGTCACCGAGGACCCCGCCAAGTGCACCGCGGATGTGCTGGCCGGGTACGATGTAGTGGTCGGCAACTGGTGCGCCTGGCCCGACGTCAATGGCAGGCAGTGGGGCCCGGAAGCCGAAAAGGCCTTCGTCGATTTTGTCGCCGGCGGTAAGGGCTTCGCCTTGTTCCACGCAGCCGGCGCGACGCTACACAATTGGCCCGAGTACCAGCAGATGATAGGCGCCACCTGGAAGTTAGGCACAACCGGACACGGTCGGATTCACAGCTTCAAAGTGACGATCACCGGCGAGCTTCACCCGGTAACACGCGGGATGCCCGACTTCCTGATTCGCGACGAGCTCTGGCATCGGATGGGCGCGCAGCCAAACATTGAAGTCCTGTGCGAGGCCTTTTCGTCAAAGGACAGCGGCGGCTCCGGCCGGGCCGAGCCCGTGGTTATATGCACCAAATTCGGCAAGGGCCGATGCTTCTACAATATCCTGGGCCACGACACAAAGACTATGCAGAATACCGCCTGGCAAACGCTGATGCTTCGCGGCACAGAGTGGGCGGCTGCGGGCAAAGTTACTATCCCTGTCCCGGACAACTGGCCAACTGCTCCTGCCGAGGTGCGGGCCGGCTACCAGTGGCGGCAAACCGACAGTTCGCTGGCCCTGGTCAAAGACGGCAAAGTAGTCTGGCAGCTCAACTTCGATAAGAAGCAGGGCAAGCCCTACTTTCACCCCGTCTGCCTGACAGACGGCACACAGTTGACCTGGCACCGCCCGCCCGACCATCCGTGGCACCGGGCGTTGTGGTTCTCCTGGAAGCACATCAACGGCCTGAATTATTGGGAAGAGGACCGCAGCACGGGTCTGTCCCAGGGGCGAGGTGAGCTGACAGACATAAAGGTTACGCCGAACGACGACCACTCGGCCAGCATCGCGATGACACTGGCGTATCATCCGCCCGATAAGCCCCCCGTGCTCACCGAACACCGCCTGATTAACGTAAGCGCGCCTGATGAGCAGGGCCGATACCGCATCGACTGGCTCAGCACCTTTACCGCCGGCGACGAAGATGTCCTGCTCGACCGCACACCGATACCGGGCGAGAAGGACGGCAAGGGCTGGGGCGGCTACGCCGGACTGTCGGTAAGAATAGCAAAGGACATCTCCGCCTGGCAGGTAATCGACAGCGAAGGTAGAAAGCAGACGCAGGCCCACGGCAAGAAGGCCCGCTGGATGGACTTTGCCGGCCGGACCCCAGACGGCAAGGAAGCCGGCATAGCCATCTTCGACCATCCGGGCAACCTGCGCCACCCCTCGCCGTGGTACGTCAGTATGGATACAAGAACGCCGTTCGGCTATTTCAGCCCCGCAATCCTCTTCGACAAACCATATACACTACCGGCCGCAAAGAGCCTTACGCTCCGCTATCGCATCCTGATTCATCCCGGCAGAGCGGATAAGAACCTCCTGGAAGCCGAATGGAAGACGTTCGCCAAAACGGCCACCAACAAACAGGCTCCACCAAACCAGAGTGCATCGGGCAAAGAGCTTAGCAACTTTGTGCCGGGTCTGGCAAGGACCCGTGCGCTAATGAAGGAGCTCAGGGCCCGGCGAAATGCGGGCAAAGGGCCAAAGAAAGGCGTTGAGTTCTTGGGGCTCGACCTTGCCGATACACCCAAAACCAGCGAGCCTGCCGAGCTTGTCGAACTCTTCGAGGAGCAGCCGCCGGGCTCAAATTCGTACCGCCTTCACAAGAACGTCGTTCTTGCCCGGCATCCGGAGCACTGGGCCGAAGGCGTGGTCTATTACGCTGCCGCCAGGAGCCATTACTATATCCTGTTAGAGCCCGGCCATCCGGGTCGCAAGGTCTTCCACGGGCCATTCGACGGCAAGCCCTGGAAGCATCTCGCCATTGCCGAGCCGAAACCGACGAAGGACAAGCATCGCTTCGCAATCTACCTCGTTGCCGATCCAATCGACGCCGGCCGGCCCCGTCAAGTCGCCCTTGAGCAGCTTCGCCTCGCCACGGAACCGATCATCACCGAAAACGACCTGCTCGGATACGACTGGAAGCAGCACATTCTGAAGCTCGCTCCCGGGGTACGGCACAATGTTCCCAGCCCCGGCGTCTGGGGCATACCGTTTGTCGTCGTTGCAGACGGCAGGCGATGTTATCTAGCCGTGTTCTGGGGGCATGGCTCTTCGTATATGCCAAAGTCTGCGGTCGCCTACGTCGGCTCGATAGCCGCTCGACTGGCCTCGAAAGATTCTATCTACATTGAGGCTCCTCCCATCGCCGGTGGCAAAGACCCGCGGAGCGACCCGCGCATTCGCAAGGCCCTCGAAGCACTCAATTTCGTAGAGCCAGAAAAGAGCGCCCAAAGGCCCAAGAGGACTGCTATGTCCCTCGATAGGCAACTGCAAGTACGTGTTGACGTTTCACACTGGACGCGGCAGACGCCTTTCGGCGAGGCTATAGAAGACCTCAAGAATTCCGTTGATCCGCCGCTGCCACTGATTGTTCTCTGGCGGGATTTGTACGACAACGCCGAGATAGACCGGCAGACACCGATAAGTATGGACGGCATATCGGATGTCCCTCTGGGCACGGCTTTGAGTTTTTTGCTGATGGCCGTCACCGGAAATCCAACCCAGCTCGGCTACGTAATCGACGGCTCAGTTATCACCGTCGCCACAAAAGACTCCCTTCAAACGAAGTGGAAGACCCGCGTCTACGACATATCCGATCTGCTCTGAGCGCCGTCGTGAATTCGGAATGAATACCGAGGGCCTCATTTTTTGGTTTGCGATTCTTTCTGTTTCTCTTTCTGTATTGACCTGTAGCATTGCTCGCAGACGATGTGATCTTTGATGACCCAAGGTGTTTCCCAGTCTTCTATCACTCTGTCACAGAATTCACATCTCTCGTGCTTCGTCTTGGGTGGCTCGTAGTCAAGGAAGGTCTTCTCAGGGTAAGAACTGTCACCAAAACAGGAATACTCCACAACGTACATAACGACATCAACAAATGCCTTTGCCGCAAGCAATATGAGCAACGTGCTCGCGGTCGCATAGAGTCCCATGACCACCATCGCCAGATAAATGGGTAGGGTACGGATAAATGGAAATCCTATGATGGCAGCAGTGGGTCGCCTTTTGGCGATCCACCGGTTGCTCTTCGGATACGCAAAACATTGGGCGATTAAGAAAAGGAACGCCCCAATCGCTATAGCCCGGAAAACCGTGGGTGAGGACTCAGATCCCAAAGAGCGAATCCAGAAGATGAAGCCAAGATGGATAGAAACGTACAGGAAGATGTGACCTGCCGCCAGTTCCGCTTTGTCTCTGAAGGCACTGTCCATCTTCGAGTCTTGAGCATCGAAATAATCAAAAAGCTTCACCCCGCAGATCGTAAGGGTGTTGTCCTGCCTCAAACCCTGAGCATCGAAATCTTTCAACTCCACAATCCTGAAGAACCAGAACAGACCTATAATCAGGCTCTGGGACCAGTATACCCACAACAGGGAGACCAACGACCAGTTCTTTGTCCGGGCTAATACAATCACCGCGAGGTTTGCAACGAGGAGCGACCAGAAGGAGATATCCAAATAGAAGGGCTTTTTCTTCGGTTCGTCCATTGGGTCATTTGGGATTTGTCGCGGAGTATTCACGAAAATGTCTCTCGTTCGACCTGCGCGAGGTAGAATCTGCCGTCGTTGCGCATAAAATTGATGATGCTGTCGAACTGCTGGTCGATAAACCTGCTGTCGTTGCAGACTATCGCAATGCCGATGACGGCACTGCTCTTGCTGTCCTGATGGTCAACCTCGGAGACCGAGATATTGAACCTGCTCTTGAGTCTGCCTATAAGGCTTTTTACAATGCTCCTTTTCGCCTTGAGCGAGCTTAGCCCCTGCATGTGCAGTTGTGCTGTCATCACACCTACAAGCATTCTCGATTCCAGATACCCGATTCTCGACGCTCGTATCTGCGGTCAGGCGTTTGGCACTCCCGAACGGATCAAATCAGCCCAAATCATAAGTAGCCGCGTAAAGATAGTCAATTCAATTCCACTCAACTGATTCAGATTGGCCGGCTCGACCGGCTTTGTGAAAGAAATGCTTGCCTGTTCGATGAGACCGGCGCTAAATGGGCCGGGTTGGATTTGAACCAACGTAGGCTTACGCCAATGGGTTTACAGCCCATCCCCTTTAGCCACTCGGGCACCGACCCTTAGGTACGTATCTCGTATATCGTACTTCGTATATCGTATTTCGTATATCGTACCGTGTTTCTTGAGTAGATTAAAGCCCAAAGGCCGGGCATTGTCAACGCTTTCCTGCGATTCTACCGGAAAATCACCACTTTCTCTCTTCCGCGCCCATGCCCCTTGTTCGCAAGCTGCTGCTCTTGTGGGCTTTTGTCCTTGATTTGTGCCGGTTATATCTGTATTCGGTTATGATGTGTTCGAGGCGTGGCAAGTCAAGGACTCGAATCCCCAGACTGACCTCGAAGTAAGATATGCAAAAAACGAAGCGAATTCCGAATATCCACTACCGGGAACCGAGAACGGCAGTTCATTGAAAACAAAGACCTTGATAAAAAATGCCGGGGCGGTTGTTATCTTTGGCGTTCTGTGCGCCTTGGC
>JAGMDR010000358.1 GCA_023128595.1 Planctomycetota bacterium
GTCTCTATAGGATCTTGCGTGTCAATAGGGAAGTGTTTATTCTCGTAAGCCTCGATAAGAGTTGCAAGACTTTCAAGATAATCTCTCTGGTCCTTATTAAGGTTTGTCTTGGCGGTCAATGCCCCTGCGATTTCGACGGCACGATTGTAATCACCTTTGGTGCGAATAGGCCGCAGCAGATAAAGCTTCTTTACCAGGTCTTTCCAGTTACTGGGAATGGTTTTTGTAGTCATAGTTTATCTTTCCATTTTTCCCTGTCGTATTCGGAGTGAGTCAGCACCGCTGCAATATATACGATTTGAGTCTCGTAGTTCACCGACACGGCCACCCGAAATCTATTGCCGCCAACGTTGAAAACAACGTAGCTTCTATCCTCCACGGCATACGTGTCGGCAGAGTTAAATGTCTTGCGAACATCAGCAAAACACTTCCACTCAGCTTTCTTAACCGTGTTGTACCAGCTTTTCAAAGGCGATATAGCACCTCAATGCCTATTCCAAAACTCCCTTAATCCGGACTTGCTAATTATTCTCACGAGTACATTATGTACTCTTTTTCGCAAAAAGTCAAGGAGAAAATACAGAAATTCCAAAACTCTCCACAAAAAATGCAGGTTTGGTAAGTGATTTGGGCCAAATTGCGTGCAAAAATAAGGGCTGCAAAAAGTCAGTATTCGATTCTTAGCGGTTCAGTCCAGGGCCATTGGGAAGTAGTTCTTGGCGTTGTTGAAGCAGATGTCCTCGACCATTGGGCCCAACAGGCCCATATCGCTTGGCAGCAGTCCGGCCTCGACGTCGCAAGCCAGCATATTGCACAGTATCCTGCGGAAATACTCGTGCCTCGGATACGAGAGGAAGCTGCGCGAGTCGGTCAGCATACCGACAAAGCGGCTCAAGAGGCCCATATTCGCCAGCGCCCTCATCTGCTCTTCCATCCCGTCCTTTTGGTCGAGGAACCACCAGGCCGAGCCGTACTGCATCTTGCCGGGCGTCGAGCCGGCCTGGAAGTTGCCGATCATTGTCGCAAACACGGCGTTGTCCCGTGGGTTGAGGTTGTAAAGAATCGTCTTCGGCAGCTCGTTGTCCATATCCAGCCGGTCGAGGAATTTGGACAGCGGCCCCGCCACCGCCAGATCGCCCATCGAATCGCAGCCTATGTCCGGCCCGAGCACCTTGAACAACCGCGTGCTGTTGTTGCGCAGGGCGCCTATGTGGAGCTGCTGGACCCAGCCGGCCTCGTAGTCCATAAGCGCGAATTCGACCATCATCGCCGATTTGAATTTCAAACGCTCGGCCACCTCCAGCTCTTTGCCGGCCATTATCTTATCGAAGATCTTTTTGATTTCGCTGTCCGTATAATCCTCGGCGTAAGCGGTATCCAGCCCGTGGTCAGAGAGCCGGCAGCCGTTTTGGTGAAAATAATCGTGGCGATTGCGCACGGCCTCGAGATATGAGTGGAAGTCGCCTATCTCGATGTTGGTGATTGCCTCGATCTTATCGATAAATGCGTTCAGGGCCTGAAGGTCCTCGACGGCCATAGCCTGGTCCGGCCGAAAAGCCGCGTGCACCTTAATCTCGAAGCCGTCTTCTCTGATCTTCTTATGGTGCTCCAATGAATCGAGAGGGCCCTCCGTAGTGCAGACCAATTTGACATTCATTTTCCGCATAATGTTCCGCACACTGAACTCCGGCGTCCTGAGCGCCTCGCCAACAGACTCATATATCTCCTTCGCCGTCTCCGGGCCCAGAAGTTTGTTCTTGATGCCGAACGGGCTCTTTAGCTCCAGATGCGTCCAGTGATACAGCGGATTGCAGAGGCAGAAAGGCACCGTCTGTGCCCATTTGGCGAACTTCTCGTAATCGCTCGCATTGCCGGTGATGTAACTTTCGGCCACGCCGTTTGCCCTCATTGCCCGCCATTTGTAGTGGTCGCCGGCCAGCCACGCCTGCGTTAGGTTATCGAAGCGGTGGTCGGCGGCGATTCTCTCGACCGGCAGGTGACAGTGATAGTCGTAGATCGGCATCTTCGCGGCGTGCTCATGGTAAAGAATCTCTGCCGTTTTGCTCTGCAATAGAAAATCTTCGCTCAAGAACTTCTCTGCCATTTGTTCTCCTCGTCGTCGGTCGGTCAACTTTCCGATTCCTGCTGTTTCTCCCGTTCGCGCTGGGCCTCAAGCTCCCGGCGTTTTTTGAGCGCCTTTTCGCGCGGAGACTCGACTTGTTTCATTCTCTGTGCCCAGTCGGAGACCTCGCCTCTGGTCTGCGAAAGACGCTTCGATATCTGTTTCGGCCGGCCCTTCTCCTCCTTGCGGATCTTGTGTATCCATATCCCGTACCCGATCCACCCCACCCCCAACACCGCGATACCGACTATCATAAATATCTTATACATAACGCCCCTTCCTTCAGACTAACCACGCATCTCCATATTCCGGCCAATTCACCGTCCCATTGAATAATACAGCAAACCCGCCCCAACGTCAACTAATAGCCAAAGTACCATATCTCTGTGCGGTCTGAGGAGTCTCCCCCAAAACTGCCGCGCATATTTAGCCCCCAGGCCTCGCCTGGGGGGAATTCAAACAATCCGCCCTCGCTCCTCCCCCAATATCGTGCCCCTGTCGAACCATCGCGCACCTATACCACAACTTTACACTCTACACTTTGAACTTCCAACTCCCCGCCCTCTCTTCACCCCCTCCACCGCAACTTTGCATTTTCCACTTTAATCTTTGATCTTTCTCTCACCCCCCAACCAAAGCCAGATTCCACTAAAAACCCCGCGCCATCCCATAGCATGGGCATCTTGCCCATGTCCCACCTCCTAATCAAACAACCCCAAAACAATTTGAATTTTGTGTCTTTGAGATTGTTTAGGACTTCGCATTTCGTGTTTAGAGTTTCCGGCTGCAGGCCGGTTCGGGGGCTATTTTAACGGCCAGCCGGTGTGGAGGCTGTACAATTCTATTTTTTCTTTTTATGAAGCTTTTTTCGTCAGTTCAGCTCATCAAAGATTGAACGTTGCGATTCCTGAATAAAAAAG
>JAGMDR010000359.1 GCA_023128595.1 Planctomycetota bacterium
TTTCAAGGTCGAGACGCATAATCATCCGTCAGCACTTGATCCGTACGGCGGGTCAGCTACCGGAATCGGCGGCGTAATTCGTGACCCGATGGCGACCGGGCTGGGTGCAAAGCCGATCGCCAATACAGACATATTCTGCTTTGGACTGCCGGACATGAAACTCCAAGATGTTCCCAAAGGGGTCCTTCATCCGAGGAGGATTATGAAAGGCGTTGTGGCAGGCGTTCGCGACTACGGCAACAGGATGGGAATACCAACGGTCAATGGAGCAATTTACTTCGACGACAGATATATAGCTAATCCGTTGGTCTATTGCGGCAATATCGGCCTAATCGACAAAAACAAATGCTTCGATAATCCACAAGCCGGAGATATGGTTGTAGTGGTGGGCGGCAGGACAGGTCGGGACGGAATACACGGAGCAACTTTTTCAAGCGGAGAGATGACGCACGAGCACGAGACCGTCTTCTCGCACGCTGTGCAGATCGGCAATCCAATAACCGAAAAGAAGATGTTAGACGTACTGCTTCAGGCAAATGAAGCTGGTCTGTACGAGGCGGTCGCTGACTGCGGAGCGGGCGGACTAAGCGGTGCTGTGGGTGAGATGGGTAAAGAACTCGGCGTGGAGGTGGACCTGGAAAAAGTGCCGTTGAAATACGGGGGGCTTAACTATACCGAAATCTGGATTAGCGAAGCCCAAGAGAGGATGGTCTTAGCCGTTAAGCCGGAAAACCTGGAAGCAACGCTGAAGATCTTCGCAGACGAGAATGTCCAGGCGACGCTAATAGGCACCTTTACCGGCGATAAGAAGCTGACATTGCGGTACAACGGTCAAAAAGTGGGCGAACTTGACATGGAGTTTTGGCACGAGGGGGTGCCCAAATACTCGCGTAAGGCGGTCTGGGTGACACGTAAGCTGAGTGAGCCGAGCTTGCCGGCAAAAGACAACTACAATGACGACCTTCTGCAAATCCTTTCATCCTACAATGTCGCGAGCAAGGAATGGGTGATACGCCAATACGACCACGAGGTTCAGGGTGGTTCGGTAGTCAAGCCGCTAACAGGAGTAAACAACGACGGTCCCAGTGACGCGGCGGTGATACAGCCCAAGTTAAATTCGGATAGAGGGCTGGCTATTAGCTGTGGGATGAATCCGGTATATGGTGACATTGATCCGTATTGGATGGCCCTTGCTGGAATCGATGAGGCAATCAGGAACTTAACCTGTGTGGGTGGGCGAAGCGATAAGATTGCCCTGCTGGACAACTTCTGCTGGGGCGATTGCACGAAGCCCGAAACGTTCGGCCCATTAGTGCGGGCGGCTCAGGCCTGCTATGACGGCGCAATGGCCTTCGAGGCGCCATTTATCTCCGGCAAAGATTCCCTAAATAACCAATTCGCCTGCGAAGACGGGACAAAGATCTCCATCCCATCGACACTTTTAGTCAGTGCAATATCAATAGTCGATGACATCAACAAGTGCGTAACGATGGATGCAAAGAAAACGTCTAACTTTCTATTTATTGTGGGTGAAACAAAGAACGAACTTGGCGGCTCGCACTATTACAAGATCAACGGTGAATTAGGAGCCAACGTGCCGAAATTGGACCTCGAAATGGCTCCGAGGATTGCGAAGAAGATTTCCGCGGCGATAGCACAGGGCCTCATAGTCAGTTGTCACGATTGCTCCGAGGGCGGCCTAGCCGTGGCGTTGGCAGAGATGGCCTTTGCCGGCGGACT
>JAGMDR010000036.1 GCA_023128595.1 Planctomycetota bacterium
GCAATCGTCGATTCGGGCAAATTCGACTGGACCAACGGCAGATACCCCGACCTTACCGAGCCCGACCCCAGCTACCATGGCGTCAAATACGTCGAGTCCTTCGGCAATCTGGCATACATCATAAAAGCCAGAACCCAGTTCCTCCGAGATATGGGAGGCTGTATGTCTCCCTTCAACGCGTTCCTGTTCCTCCAGGGCCTCGAAACACTACACCTGCGTATGCCCAGACACAGCGAGAACGCCCTTGCGCTCGCACAGTGGCTCGAAAAACAGCAGCAAGTCACCTGGGTCAACTACCCCGGCCTCGCCTCCCATCCTGATAACGACCTTGCAAAGAAGTATTTGCCCAAAGGCCAGGGCGCGATCCTCGGCTTCGGAATCAAAGGCGGCAGAGAGGCCGGCATTAAATTCATAAACTCGGTCAGACTGGCCAGCCACGTTGCAAACATCGGCGACAGCAAAACGCTCGTCATACATCCGGCCAGTACGACGCACCAGCAGCTTAACGAAGCCGAACAGCTCGCCGCCGGCGTTACGCCCGATTACGTCCGGATCTCAGTAGGAACCGAACACATCGACGACATAATCGCCGACGTCAAGCAAGCACTAAAAACCAGCGCATAACCTTTAGCATGTATCAAGAGTTTTGCAAGAGTTCAGATGTAACAAAAAGAATTTGGCCCCCGGCTTCACCGGGACCAACGATATAGGCAATACGATAAACGACATACGAGATACGAGAAAATGTGGGAATATACCGACAAACTAAAAGAGTACTTCTTCAACCCGCGCAACGTCGGAGAAATAGAAAACGCCGACGGCCTCGGCGAGGTCGGCTCCCTTGCCTGCGGTGACGCCCTGAGGCTTACATTCAAGCTCGACGACGACGGCAGGATCGAGGATGCAAAGTTCAAAACCTTCGGCTGTGCCAGCGCAATTGCAACATCCTCAGTATTGACCGAGATGATAAAGGGTATGACCATCGACGAGGCCGCCAAAGTGACCAACAAAGAGATCGCCGATTTCCTCGGCGGCCTGCCCGAACAAAAGATGCACTGCTCGGTGATGGGCAGAGAGGCGCTCGAGGCCGCCATCGAAAACTGCCGATCAGGCGGCACCAAAAAGCACGAGATCGAGGGCGCCGTCGTCTGCACCTGCTTCGGAGTCACTGACATCGAAATCGAAAGGGTCATCCGAGAAAACGACCTGACCACAGTCGAACAGGTGACAAACTACTGCAAAGCCGGCGGTGGATGCGGCGGCTGCCAGGGAGAAATTGAAAAGATTATCGAGAAAGCCCAGGGCGACAAAATCAAGGAGCAGCCTGCGCCGGCTCCCGGACGACAGACCAAACTTACGAACATTCAAAAGATCCAGTTGATCCAGCAGACAATAAACGAACAAATCAGGCCGGCCCTCCGCGCCGACGGCGGCAACATCGAGCTCATCGACGTCGAGGGAAATAAGGTCATCGTCGCCTTCAGAGGAATGTGCGCCCAGTGCCAGCTCGCCGAGTTCACTATGAGAGACGTCGTCGAAGCTAAGCTAAGAGAATTCGTCTCCCAAGACATCGTCGTCGAGGAAGAAACGGACTCGGCACAATCATAGGGAGTAACTGATGATCAGAAACGCTAATCAAATGGCTTGTATTTAGCCGGCGGTTTTACCGCCTGTTCAGGCCTTATTGGCCGGGCGGCCTCAAGAGCGAAGGACTTGCCGATGGTCGGGCCTGGCCGGTTTACCTCTTACCGGTAACTGAAGGACCAAGCAAAATGGAAACAATATATTTCGACAACAACGCCACAACAAAAGTCGCCGAGCAGGTCCTCGAAGAAATGAGGCCGCTCTTCTGCGAGTTGTATGGCAATCCTTCGAGCATGCACACATTCGGAGGGCAAATCGGCCGAAGAATCCGCAAGGCCCGCGAGCAGGTCGCCGCTCTGCTCGGCTGCGAGCCCACTGAGATCATTTTCACAAGCTGCGGAACCGAAAGCGACAACGCCGCCATCAAAGGCGCCCTCGCCGCCATCCCCAATAAGCAAAAAGTCATAACGACCCGCGTCGAGCATCCCGCCATCCTGTCCACTTGCCGCGACCTCGAGAGCTCCGGCTACACGGTCGTCGAGCTCGGCGTCGATAAGCAAGGCCGGCTCGACCTCGACGAGCTCGAACAGCACCTCGACGACGATACGGCGCTGGTTACGATTATGCACGCCAACAATGAGACCGGCGTAATGTTCCCTGTCGAAAAAATAGCCCGGTTAGTTACCGACAAAGGTGCCGTCTTCCACACCGATGCCGTCCAGGCCGTCGGCAAAATCCCGCTGAATTTATCCACCAGCCGCATCGACCTGCTCAGCCTCTCAGGCCACAAGCTCCACGCACCCAAGGGCGTCGGCGCACTCTACGTCCGCAAAGGCACCCGCCTCTCGTCCTTCATGCTCGGCGGCCACCAGGAATCGGGCCGAAGAGCAGGCACAGAAAACGTGCCCGGAATCGTAGGACTCGGCAAAGCCTGCGAATTGGCCGCACAAAACATCGAAGCCGAAAACAGCCGCGTCAAAACCCTCCGCGACAAGCTCGAAAACACAATTCTCGAATCCTGCCCCGATTGCCGCGTCAACGGCGACCCGGAGAACCGCCTGCCCAACACCACCAACATCAGCTTCGAGTACATCGAAGGCGAAGCAATCCTGCTCATGCTCGACAAATACGGCATCTGCGCATCGAGCGGCTCAGCCTGCACCTCCGGCTCACTCGAACCGTCCCACATCCTTCGCGCAATGGGCGTCCCCTTCACCGCCGCCCACGGCTCAATACGTTTCAGCCTAAGCCGATACAACACAGAAGATGAAATCGACTACACCATCAAAAAAATGCCCCAAATAGTAAACCGCCTACGAGACCTATCCCCTTTCGTGGCAGAATAACCGCATGCAGATTCCTCTCACCACTGTTCGGCGACGCGGCTCTTGTCGTTGACCGAATCTTCGTAGTAATAATGCGCGCACGGTATGAAGTTCTTCTTGGGCACGTTTTCGCCGTTAAGGTACTTAATAAACGCCTCGACGGTACCCTTGGCCATTTTGCGCGGGAATTGCTGGGGTGAGTCGTAGAGCTTCTTCTCAAACACCGCCTGCTTGCCGGCCGGAGAGGCGTCAAACGCGACCACGGTGATCTGCTCTGCCTTGGAAGCCTTTTGAACCGCGGCGTACGCGCCGAGTCCCGATGGATCGTTGATGGCGAATATCCCAACAATATCGGCATGGGCCGTCAAGATGTCGGTTGCCACTGCATAACCATCGCTCCTGTTGCCCTTGCCGGAGAGCTCGGTCACAATCTCCAGCTTGCTGTCGTGCTCCTTGAGGTAGTCCTTGAAACCACTAACTCGCAGAATACACGAGGTAACCTCGGGGTAGGTGATAATAGCGATCCGGCCCTCATCGCCGGTCACCTTCATCATGCTTTCGCCTGCCAGCAGTCCGCCCTGGTAGTTGTCGCTCCCGATATGAGAGACTATCAGGTCCTTTGCTTTTTCATCCGTTACCTGGACATCGTAGGTGAAGACGGGGATGCCGGCCTCGTGAGCCTTCTTCACACCTTCGCCGGCGGCCCTCGAATCGACCGGATTGAGAAAGATGGCGTCGTATCCTTGCGCGACGAAGTCTGAGAGCTGGTTGTTCTGCTTTGCAGGATCCAGCTCGCCGCTCAGGGCCACCACCTCGTATCCGTACTTCGCGGCTTCTTCCTGCATGACATTGGCAATAAGCTTGAAGAACGGATTGGTTAGATCCATGCAGGTCACACCTATCTTACCTTTGTGCTCGGGACTTTTCGAGCATGATGAAACAAACGCTGCCAATGCAATTCCAACAACGCACCACGTGACAACTTTCTTCCGGTTCATAATGTTTTTCTCCTTTTAATCCTGTTTCAAATGCTTCTGCAAAATTGCAGGTCAGGCCTAACCTTCAATTTCGCAGAACTCAGTCGTATCACACTTTCTTCCGCAAGAAGCCAGGCAGGCCTCCGCCGCTGCGGGCCTTGTCTAACAGCACCGCGCCGAGGATCACGGCCCCGAGTACCACCTGCTGGGTATAGCTCTCGATTCCAAGCAAGTTCATCCCGTTCTGGATCACCGAGATGATAAAGGCGCCTATGAGCGTCCCAAGGATTCTGCCGGAGCCACCGGACAGGCTGGTGCCGCCGACTACCACCGCCGCGATGACGTACAGTTCATACATTACGCCGATATTGGGTGCTCCCGTATTGAGTTGTGACGTCTGGATGCAGCCGCCCAGTCCCGCTGCAAGGGAGCTGATGACATAGACGAAGACAATTACGGACTTGACAGGGACCCCCGAGAGACGTGCTGCCTCTTTGTTGCCGCCGACCGCATAGATATAGCGCCCCAGGCGCGTGTGCGCCATGAAAATATGCGCAGCGGCGTAAAGGACAACAAGGAGGACCACGGTGTTGGGGATGCCAAGTGAGCGGCCCTGGCCCAGCCAGGGAAGGGCCTTGGGGACCTGATAGATTGAAAAGCCCCCCGTAATCATGAAAGCCAGGCCCCGCGCCATCATCATTACGCCTAATGTTGTTATGAACGGTGCCACCTTGAACCTGGCGACGAGAAAACCTCCAAGTCCTCCAACAATACCACAGGACAGTATCCCGGCAAGGAATCCGACAAGAACTATCCACCCCGAGGCCTGCAGTCCGCCCATCTTTTTCATAAGCAGGGTACTTATTACGGCAGAGAGTGCAATCAGGCTGCCGACGGACAGATCAATGCCCGCTGTTATAATCACCATGGTCATGCCGATAGCAATCACCGCGATAACCACGATCCTGTCCACGATCGCGAGCAGGTTTGACCGCTTGAGAAAGTCCGGCCAGATATAGGATTCAGGCACCAACACCTTGCAGCCCGAGAACTCCGGGTATTTCTCGCCGATCAGCTCAATCATAGGCCACTTTGTTACGTTACCGCTGGTCGCAATTGCAGCGAGCCGGCCTCCTTTGGCCCCGATGTCATCGAGCGCCAGCCGTAGGTCGCGCGGTGTGCCGACCACCACTTGTGTGTTGCCGAACCCCTTTTTTCCCAGCTCTTCGCCCAGCTTTTCAGCAAACGGTGCCGAGTCCTTGTTGACCGCGCCGACCGCCAGAATGATGTCCGACTTCTTGAACTCACTGTTAATCTGCTCGATTAGGCGGGCCACAGCAGCACTGTCTTCGGGCGTTTGCTCTTTCAATGTCAGCACGCTGAACAATACACACAGTACTATCAGGACCAGGACCATTCCATAATCGCTCAACAGCTTTCTTGTCATATTCAACTCCCGTCCATATCAGGCCATTGCCATTGACAAGATGTCTTCCTGGGAGGTGTTTGCCACGTCTGTGATTTCTCCCTTGATCCGGCCTTCGTGCATTATGATGATGCGGTCGCTCATACCGAGTATTTCGGGCAGCTCGCTGCTGATCATGATGATGGCCTTGCCCTCGGCGGCGAGCCGGTTCATCAGCAGATAGATTTCATACTTTGTCCCTACATCAATTCCCCGCGTAGGCTCGTCGAAGATCATGATATCAGCGTTGCGCGCCAGCCATTTAGCAAGCACCACCTTTTGCTGATTGCCGCCCGACAGGTTCATAGCGAGCTGCTCGTGCCCGGAAGTCTTGATTTTCAGGCTCTCAACGAAATCAGAGAATTCTTTGCGTTCGGTTCGCTGGTCAAGGAACATCCCGCGGGTAAACCGGTCCAGGTTTGGCAGACCGAAATTCTCCCGGCATGAATGAATCAAAACCAAACCCTGCCCTTTGCGGTCTTCGGTGAGCAGACATATACGGTTGCGCATCGCATCGCCGGGGCTGCGGATATCTGTCTTTCTACCATCAACGAAGAGGCGTCCTTTGTCCGGTTTATCAGCGCCGAAGACCAGACGCATCGTTTCGGTGCGTCCGGCCCCGACCAGCCCCGCGAACCCGAGGACCTCGCCTGCCCTAATACTGAAACTCACGTTGCGAACCGCTTTGCCACGGCAGAGGTTCTCGACCCGCAGGCGTTCGCGGCCCAGGCCGGCTGCGCACTTTGGAAACTCGGATTCGATAAGACGCCCAACCATCATCTCGATCAGCTCCGCGCGCGTAATCTCGGCAATATCCCGTGTGCCCACGTGCTCTCCATCGCGAAGCACCATCACTCTCTCGGCCACTTCAAATACTTCGTCGAGACGATGACTGATGTAAACTATGCCGAGTCCCTGGGATTTGAGGTCTCGGATGATGGCGAAAAGGCGCTCGGTCTCCCGGGTGGTTAGTGTAGCTGTGGGTTCGTCCATGACGATGATCTTTGCATCAACGGAAAGCGCCTTGGCAATCTCCACGGTCTGCCGCTGAGCCACGGTTAGCTCGCTGCAGCGGGCATTGGCGTCAATATTGATCCCGATCTTCCTGAAAAGCTGCAGGGTTTTCCGGTGCTCTTCGGCGGCCCTTACAAAACCCATTCTGGTTTTCTCTCGTCCCAGAAAGATGTTCTCCCGCACGTTAAGGTCGGGAATCAGGTTGAACTCCTGGTAAATAATCGATACGCCGGCCTGCTGTGCGGCGGTTGGAGAGGGGATGTGAACCGGCCGGCCCTCTATAAGGATTTTTCCAGCGTCCGGCAGATGCGCGCCGCCCAGCACTTTGATAAGGGTACTCTTGCCGGCTCCATTCTCACCCACGAGGCCCAGGACCTCGCCGCGGTGCAGCTTCATGGAGACGTTTTTCAGTGCGTGCACGCCGGGAAACGATTTATCGATCCGGCGCATCTCCAGGAGGACTGAATTGCTTGCATCAGGATTTGTCCAATAGAATTTTTTCACAACAGGATTATAACAGAAAAACAGACTCCTGCTCAAGCTCCTTCGTACTCGCTCAACATTCTCAACGCTTGCATTTCTTCTTCCGGCGCGAGAAAATAGGATCGATTTGAGAAGTCAGACAAAAATGAGAACATTGAAATGGAATAGTCTTGAGTATTTGAGAGTGACTTGTGCGTTTATCGACGGAGAAAGACTTATCAATACCTCCCATTTAGAAGATCATCAAAAGGGCGTAGACTCAGGAGTTACCTATGATGTGTAGAAGATTGGATGGGCCGGCTGTGGTCTTCGCAGTGGCTCTGATCACGGTTATCTCTATTGGCCAGGCCGAAGAGGCTATCAGGATTGGTCGACGATGGGAACTGCTTGTGGACGAGCACCTGATCGAGCGGATGAAAGGTGAGGTCGAGCTGCGTCTGCACAGCCCGACTGCTCAGGAAATAGTCCTGGTGCATGACAGGCCCTGGGAAGGAAACACGAGTGGCTACCATACCATATTCCGGGATGGCGACCTTTACCGTATGTATTACCGTGGATGGGACCATGACGGTAAAACACAGAAACAGTTGCATCCGGCGGTCGTCTGCTACGCCGAGAGCAATGACGGCATCGGCTGGAAACGCCCCAACCTGGGGCTGATGGAATTCAAAGGATCAAAGAACAACAACATAATCCTAAGCGAATTCGGCACACACAATTTCACACCCTTCAAGGATGCAAATCCCAAGTGTCCTGCCGAGGCAATGTACAAGGCAGTTGCAAGGGGTGAGGGTGCGGATAGCCGCAAGCTTTTTGCCTTTCAAAGTCCTGATGGGATTCACTGGAAGTTGATGCAGCAAGGACCCATTGTCACAGAGGGTGCCTTTGATTCGCAGAATTTGGTGTTCTGGGATTCGCTACGCAGGGAATATCGGTGCTATTTTCGTGACTTCCGGCAAGGTTTTCGTGACATTAAGACCTCCACTTCCAGGGATTTTGTCCACTGGACAAAGCCACAGTGGTTGGACTATGGCGATGCTCCAAAGGAACATCTCTACACAAATCAAATCCAACCCTATTATCGAGCACCACATATCTTCGTAGGCTTCCCGACGCGGTATATTCCACAACGAGGCTCATTGACCGAGGGGCTGTTTATGAGCAGTCGAGACGGACAGAAGTTTCATCGCTGGGAGGAAGCGGTGCTTCGGCCGGGACGCAATAGAGACAAATGGCACAACCGCAGCAACTACATTTGGCTGGGAATGGTCGAAACACAGTCAAATCTTCCCGGCGGGGGCAAGGAGCTGTCAATCTACAGTAATGAAAGCTACTACGAAGGGCGGGGCACAAGGACACGAAGATATACCTATCGGATCGATGGATTTGTTTCACTCCACGCCTCGTTTCGTGGTGGGGAGATGACAACAAAGCCCCTGGTTTTCCAGGGCGAAAAGCTCATAGTCAATTTCTCCACCTCGGCGGCGGGATCCTTGCAGGTCGAGGTCCAGAACAGCAACGGCGAACCCATTGAGGGACACACGCTGTCCGATTGCCCTGAGATCTACGGCGACGAGATTGAACGGGTCGTGAAATGGAACGGACATGATGTGAGCAATCTGGCAGACAAGCCGGTCCGTTTACGTTTTGTCTTGAGGGATGCCGATTTATTCGCATTCGGCTTTCGAGCCAAGCCATAATGCAGAGAAACTGAAGAAGGAGGTGAGGAAGTACTTTTGGCACATCCGGGAAATGGATAGGT
>JAGMDR010000360.1 GCA_023128595.1 Planctomycetota bacterium
AAGCTAAACCTGATAGTGAGATTCCGACCCCCATGCCTCCTTGGACAATTGGTATCTCGGCTTCCAAAACTCCTATTCGCAGTGTTGGCATCTTGTTAAGATTCATATATTGTTGCGCTCCTTCGGCCACTTATGCTATTATCTTAGTTTCCTGTGTCTTGCAGAGAGCCGAAAACCCGGATTTGCTCACAGTCACAGTATAGTGCTCTTGATTGAAAAATCCCGTATTTTTCAATCAGAAAGCACCTTGTGTCCGACAAACAGTGTATATGAAGGATTATACGTTGTCAAAAGAAAGAATCGCTGAAGTGGAAAAACTTCATCGTTCCCTGCCTGATAAACGTCACGCCGACAGCTAATACTATGGCCCCGACGGACACCCCCACTATGATCTTTTTCATAGTCCCACCTCTATCTAAAGTTATTCCTACGCCACAGGTAGCTCACACCCGCAGATAAACGCCCTCGTAATGCCCCCGTATATACAGAACAGACGCTTCTGCTGAATTTTCCTGATGTCCGCCATACAAACCACCATTATACAATCACTTCGCCCGATAATCAAGAAAAAAGCCGGAACCTCTCCACAAAACTCGCTCTATATTTTCAGATTCCTTCCTTCTGTTGTCTATACTATAATCACTATCCGCCGCAGAGTCTGCCCGGATATCGGAGCCTGGCAGCCTTAGCGGTGGGCTGTCGTGGGCCGGGTTGTAGTGTGTTCGGGCCTGGTCCCAGGGGTCTTGCCGAGGGCACAGACGATGAGCACAGCAATGTTGCCCGGGCCGGGACGTGATGCCGGGCCGGGACGTGATGCCGGGGCGAGCGAAGTTCGTTTTCTAAAGAACCGTGGTGAGCCAACGAGGATTTTGAATGAAGCCGACTTTATTGATTTTGGCGGCGGGTTTGGGTGCTCGCTACGGCGGCCTTAAGCAAATCGATCCCGTCGGCCCCAACGGCGAAATAATCATCGATTATTCCATCTATGACGCCATAAACGCGGGATTTGGCAAGGTCGTCTTTGTTATTCGACACTACTTTGAAAGTGCTTTCAGAGAGAGGATCGGCAGCAAGTTCGACAACCTTGTGGAAACGGCCTACGCGTACCAGGAGTTGGATGCCTGCCTTGACGGCGTCGAACCACCGAAAGATCGCGACAAACCCTGGGGTACCGGGCATGCCATGCTCGTTGCCGCCGATGTAGTCGGTGAGCCTTTTGCCGTCGTTAATGCCGATGACTACTACGGGCCCGGCTCGTTTAAGACAATGGCCCGATTTCTCACCGACAAAGGTCTCTCCTGCGACGATTACGCGATGGTCGGTTATACGCTCAGCGATACCCTAAGCGAATACGGACCTGTATCCAGAGGGGTGTGTCAGTGTGATGGACAGATGTTCCTAAGGAGAGTCGTTGAGCGCAAGAAGGTCGAAAAGACTGCGACCGGCGCCCGCTATTTTGATGATGACGGGAGCGAGCATCTTCTGACCGGCGACGAAATCGTTTCGATGAATCTGTGGGGGTTTCAGCCGTCAATCTTTCATCATCTCAAATCGCACTTCAGCCGATTTCTCAAGGAGCGGGGCAGCGACGAGAGTTCGGAACTATTCATACCTACTGTGATAGATGAGCTCGTAGAAAAAGGAAAAGCCACAGTGAAAGTCCTACGCACAAATGACGTATGGTTCGGAGTTACTTATCGTCGTGATGCGCCCACAGCGGCAAGATGTATCCGTCATCTGATAGACCAGGGTCTTTATCCGGCGAACCTTTGGGAGCAATCGTGAAACGCGAGATCAAGTCAATCGTAAAACATTTTTGTATCCGCGGCCGCTTAACTGAAATAAGGCCTCTGCCCCGCGGCCACATCAACGACACGCACGTTCTGACCACCAAGAAGAACAAACATACTGTCCGATACATACTGCAACGAATAAATCATACTGTCTTCAAAGACCCTCGGTCGCTGATGGAAAACGTTACCCGTGTTACCAGGCACATACGCAGCCGGATGCAGAAAATTGATCCGGACCGGGCATCTCGTCAGTTGACCGTTATCGACAGTGATGATGACACGTGCTTTCACAAAGACGCTGAGGGCAACTTTTGGCGCGCGTACAATTTCATAGAGGACGCTGTTACATACGATACCGTTGACTCTGTCGAGCTGGCGTATGAGGCGGCGCGAATGTTCGGCTGGTTCCAGAAGATGCTGATTGACCTTCCGGGGCCGGCTCTGCACGAGACTATTTGCGACTTCCACAACACGCCCAAGCGCTTTGAGACCTTCCAGCAGATCCTTAAAGACGATGTGTTCAAGCGAGCTAAGAATGCAAAATCCGAAATTGACTTCTTGTTTGCCAATGCGGGCATCTGTGACGTCTTGCCGAGTTTGGCGGCCAAGGGTGAAATCCCCGTTCGCATTACACACAATGACGCTAAAATCAACAACGTGATGCTGGACGAGAGTACAAACGAGGGCGTCTGCGTGATTGATTTGGACACCGTTATGCCGGGCCTGTCGATCTACGATTTCGGCGATATGGTCCGCACTTCGGCTACCTTTGCCGACGAAGACGAACGTGACTTATCAAAAGTCGCGATAAGCTTGCCGATGTTTGAAGCGCTCGTTCGCGGCTATGCCGAGCAGGCCGGAGATTTCCTCCTGCCTGCTGAGAAAGAGCGCTTAGTCTTTGCTGCGAAGTTAATCACCTTTGAACAACTCATCAGGTTTCTTACCGACTATCTGGCGGGTGACGTTTACTACAAGGTTCACCGCGAAGGACACAATCTCGATCGCAGTCGCACGCAGATGAGACTTCTCCAGTCGATTATCAAACAGCAAGACGCTATGAACGAAGTAATCGAAAGGGTCTTTCAACAGGTCGATTGATGTAGAATGTGAGGTGATAATTATGAGAGCTTTTCTGAGAAATTTCAATATCGTTCCACTTTTCATTGTGGTGCTTGTGCTTACCAATCCAGGCCGGGCAAAGGTCAGATGCTGGCAGGGCGCCGTTACAATTCCCACCTACGGCTGGGCCGAAGATGTCAATCCCAAGCTCTGGGCCTTGGAGAGCCAGGCTAAGTTCTCGATAACTGTCAAAGGCTCAATTGTCTATCCTTATACCATGCAGGACCACCTTTTCAGGACAAAGGAGGATCGAACTTACAAGGCACTATTTCTTGAAAACGAATACTTGAAGGTTACTTGTTTGCCCCAGTTGGGCGGTCGCCTCCACTCAGTCTTGGACAAGAGTGAGGGAAAGGAGACGTTTCATCTTAACCGCGTGATTAAACCAGGTATGATTGCGATGCGCGGGGCTTTCATCAGCGGCGGGGTCGAGTGGAACGCCGGGCCGCAGGTACACACGGTAACAATTGTCTCACCGGTCAACGCGCTTATTGGCCGAAATGCCAACGGCTCAGCCTACCTTGAAGTGAGTAATCTCGAAAAGAGCCAGCGAACTCGATGGACAGTGCGCATAACTCTGCACCCTGGAAAAGCGTATCTGGACGAGCAGATTGGCATTTTCAACCCGACCGATGCGATAAGCCCGTACTATTTCTGGAACTGCACGGCCTTTCCCAACAGAGCCGGTACACGTTTCATATATCCTATGACTCTCGGCACGGACCATCACGGAGTCAAATTCTTCTCCTGGCCTATCCACGAAGGCAAGGACTTGTCCTGGCTCAAGAACTATGAGACCTGGGCATCGATTTTTTCCGTCAACTCCGCCTTTGATTTCTTTGGTGCCTACGATGTGGATATGGACCGTGGAATTGTGCAGGTGGCCGACCACTATAAGCTGAGTGGGAAAAAGGCCTGGACCTGGGGTAACTGGGACTTTGGCCTGGCAAGTCAGAAGAACCTGACCGATGATGACGGCCCATACATAGAGGTTCAGAGCGGCCCGCTTCCGACCCAGTCCGACTACGGCATGCTCCTGCCAAGACAGGAGATTTCGTGGCAGGAGTGGTGGTATCCCGTGCACGGGCTCGGCGACGGATTCGAATACGCGACAAAGGACGTAGCCGTCCAGACCAGCCGTGAGGCTGATAAGCTCCAGTTACGCATGCTTGGGACAAGTAAACTGGGTGGAACGGTTTGCATACTCTCTCAAGGGCGCAAGGAAGTTCTTAGAAAGCGCGTGGACCTCAACCCCGCGGCTCCCCAAGTAGTGACGCTTGCTCGAGCTCCAAGGCCGCCCGTTGATGTTACAATCAGGGATGATAATGGGGACATCCTGGCGGCCTTCGTTACTCCTTTGCCTGTCCCGAAGATTTCCCCCCCTGCGCCGGGCAAGCTCACCAAGAAAGCCGATCAAGAGCTAAGCGTAGAGGAAAGGTATCTCAAGGGTCGAAAGTACGACCTGGCGACAAATCGCAGCAAGGCCCGTGAATACTATGAAAAGGCGCTTGCGGTCGATGAACAATATTCGCCTGCTCTCAGGGCCCTGGCGGTGCTTGATATTGAAGCGGGGCTTTATGCGAACGCGACCGGGCTACTGGAAAGGGCTCTGGACAGGAATGCCGCTGACGGGTTGTCGTGGTATTTCCTGGGCGTGAGCCACCTTAGGCTGGGTGACGCGAAGGAGGCACTTCGGTGTGCTTACAAGGCGGCGAAGTGCTTTGGCGCTGCCTCTCTCGGCTATGACCTGGCCGGGCGCGCCTATATGCGCTTGGCAGATCATTCCAAGGCCGTAGAGGCCTTCGAGATGGCCGTCCGGCTGAATCCAACAGATACCAAGGCAAAGAATCATCTGCTGTTGGCGTTATATACCGGTGCAAACACCAGCTCGGCATACAGACATGCCCAAGAAAGAACCACCCGGAATCCCACAGACCTGGTCCCCAAGGCGACCTTAGCGCTGCAAAACAAACGCGAATTGGACCGCTTTGTGCGCGAAGCGCGCGACTTCGTGGGCGAGGATGATTTTGAGATGTTGGAGACTGCTCTTGTTTTTGCTGAGCTGGGACTGGCGAAAGAAGCCGCCAGGCTGCTCAAGGCCGTATGTGTTGAGGCAGTCCCGCAGGCCCAGCGCAGTCCCATACCTCTCTATTACCTGGCTTACTTCGCATCGCTAAACAAAGACGAGGCAATGGCCAAGAGCTGCCTCAACCAGGCAGGCAAGACTTACAGGGACTTCGTCTTCCCATCGCGTCCTGAAACTATAGAAGTATTAGTGTACGCCGTTGAGAAAAACCCTGACGATGCCTATGCACACCTGCACCTCGGCAATCTTTACGGCCATCTTGGCCGGCTTGACGAAGCCGTTAGGCATTGGCGAAAAGCCGCCCGGTTGGATACATCCTTGAGCATTGCGTTTCGTAACCTCGGCCTTTACGCTTGGGCAGTAGAGAACGACTTAGCCAAGGCTGAGCAGCTCTACCGCAAAGCCATCGCCGCTCGCCCGAAAGACCAGACCCTGTATCGTGACCTGGCCGATATCCTCCTGGCTGCAAACAAACGCCCCGAGGCAATAAAGGCCCTCGAATCGACACCGTTTGAGAAGCTCAGGCGTGCGGACGTGATTATCATGCTTGCCCAGGCCTATCTGGACGAACAACGGTATGCCGATGCTATTGATTTGCTCGAATCTACCCCTTACTTCGTCAACTGGGAGGGCCAGACAATCACGTGGGACATATTCAACAAGGCACACATAGGACGAGGCCGCAAACGCCTCGAGAATAACAACTTCGAGGCGGCTTTGCAGGATTTCGAGGCGGCTCTGACCTATCCGGACAATATAGGCGTCGGCCGGTCGGACAAACCGCAGGAGGCGCCGGCACAGTACTGGAGGGGCAGGGCGCTGGAGGCGCTTGGGCGTCTCGAAGATGCCCGCTCAGCGTTCAAGCAGGGCGCTGCCGGGCCGCTCGGCTCAGCCGAGCAGAACAAGTACCGAGAACTCTGCAAAGAAGCACTCTCGATGTCAAAATGAACATCTTTCTCCGGGAAATAACGAGGCAACACTATGGACTTAAGCTCTCTTGGAATCCAGACCAATTTTAGCCCTTTAGACTGGTGCATCGTCGTAGGTTATCTGGTTGTCATTGTAGCTGTTGGCGTTTATGTAAAACGATACATCACCAACGTTACCGATTTCATCGTAGCGGGGCGAGGCTTGAAGACTTTCCTGGCGGTTGCCACAATGACCGGAACCGAGTTAGGGCTGGTCACGGTCATGTACTCGTCTCAAAAGGCCTTTACCGGCGGCTTCGCCGCCTTCCACATCGCCCTGGCCGCTGCCATCGTGACTTTGGTCGTGGGGCTGACCGGGTTCATTGTCGTACCGCTGCGCCGGTTGAAGGTAATGACCATACCTGAATTTTACGAGAAGCGGTTCGGCCGCGGTGTACGCATTCTTGGTGGAATCATATTGGCATTCTCCGGGATACTCAATATGGGGATGTTCCTCAAGGCCGGCTCGCTCTTCGTAATGGGCATCACCGGTATGACCCAAGCTGTTCACCTCAATATCATAATGACCGCCTTATTGGGGATGGTGCTGCTGTACACCGCACTGGGAGGGATGGTCTCGGTTGTGGTTCTCGACTACATCCAGTTCGTGGTTTTATCATTCGGTCTTTTGGTTGCGAGTCTGTTGTCGATCAAGTACTTAGGCTGGAACAACATTATTGAAACGGTATCTCAAATCAAAGGCCGGGCGGGTTTCGATCCATTTGACAGCGAAGGCTTCGGTGTTCCCTACGTTGTGTGGATGTTCTTCTTGGGCCTGGTCAGTTGCGCGGTTTGGCAGACGGCGGTGATTCGTGCCTGTTCGGCCGAGAACACACGCACCGTCAAGAGAATCTACACCTGGGCCTCTATCGGGTTTCTCATGCGATTTCTTCTCCCGTATTTCCTGGGAATTTGTGCTTTTGTCTATATCACCCAGCCTGAGCACGAGACCCTCAAGAACATCTTTATCCCCGCAGGCGGCCCCGCTGATTCACAGGTAACTTTGATGGCGATGCCCGTTTTCTTGAGTCAAATCCTTCCTGCTGGGTTTATAGGTATTATCTCAGCCGGCATGTTGGCCGCGTTTATGTCCACCCACGACAGTTATCTGCTGTGCTGGAGTTCGGTGCTGACCCAGGACGTCGTGGCGCCCTGGTTCAAGCAACCCTTGTCATCACGAGTCCGCTTATTGCTGGTGAGGATTTTTATCCCATCCATCGGGATTTTTATTCTGGTTTGGGGATTATGGTATCCGCTGGGGCAGGACCTATGGGATTATATGGCCATTTCCGGGGCCATCTACTTCACGGGGGCCATCGCCTTGTTGGTCTTCGGCCTCTACTGGAAGCGGGCAAGCAAAGTTGGGGCGTATGCCGCCCTGATCTGCGGCTTTCTCGCCGTTATCGGTTTGCCGCCGGTCCAAAACAGGCTCGGATTCCTATTAAACCCGCTGAAGCTGCGCTTCGGGTTTACAAAGGAAATCCCCATAGAGGACGTTGCCGAACAGACTGTTCTTGTCGTCAGGGACATTCCTATTGAAGAGATTACCGCGAAGACCGTTCTGGTCTATGACAAGATTGGAAGTGAGATCGTGGGGCTTGTTGTCATAGCACTTGCAATATCGGCAATGATAGTCGGCTCTCTGCTGTTTCCCCAGGGCCGCACCTCTTCTAAAGCGTAAGGAGTAATGAGATATGAATTTTTGGATATACTTCTGGACCGGCTTTTTCCTTGTGAGTCTTGTTCTTTTTGCAGTGCTTGCGGTGGTCGTGACAATTGGAGGCTTCTTCAACATTCGTTCGCTTTTCAAGAGCCTTACGGAGCGCTCTGAACAGTCGGAGGAAGGTCTCCTCGAGGAAGATGGTTGAAGGTAATAGAGCATTAGCACGACCGAATCATGATGACCAGGCGCGAAAGATTGATGGCTACGTTGTGCGGCAAGCCGGTTGACCGACCCGCCGTGAATTTCTATGAGATAGGTGGATTCCAGGTTGACCCATCCGATCCCGACCCGTTCAATGTTTATAACGACCCATCCTGGCAGCCCCTGCTCCAGCTCGCTGAAGAACAGACGGACCTGGTCCGAATGCGCAGCCCCGTTCGGTCGCGGTCCCACGAAGTGATATCCGGCAAGCCGGACGGCGACAATTGCCGTGATGAATTCTTCAAGACCAAAGAATATCTGGAGAACGGCTGTCATTTCACTTCCACGACCTTGAAAATCGGCGGCAGAAATATGACGATGCTGACACGTCGCAGTCCCGGGGTTGACACCGTCTGGACAGCGGAGCACCTGCTCAAGGACCCGGAAGACCTGAAGGCCTATTTGGAGCTGCCTGATGAAACATTCGCCGAAGATGTTGACATAGCCAACCTCGTCGAAGAAGACAGAAAGCTGGGCGACCGGGGTATCGTAATGGTAGATACGGAAGACCCCTTGTGCGCGGCGGCGTCTCTGTTCAGTATGGAAGACTTTACCGTAGTCGCCCTGACCGAGCAGAAGCTCTTCGGTCGTTTGCTTGAAAAGCTGTCCCCGCATATACAGGCCAGAACCCGCAAGACCGCAAAGGCATTCCCCGGGCATTTGTGGCGCATCTACGGACCCGAATATGCCACCGAGCCTTACCTGCCGCCGCACCTTTTCAAAGAGTATGTGGTCCGCTACACCGGGCCGATGGTGGAGGCCATTGCCGAGTACGGCGGTTTCGCCAGAATTCATTGTCACGGCAGAATTCGGGCCGTCCTTGATTACATTGTCGAAATGGGCGCCGCAGCCATTGACCCCATTGAGCCGCCCCCACACGGGGACGTGGAGCTTGCGTACGTTCGCCGTGATTACGGCAAAGAGCTGGTACTTTTTGGCAATCTGGAAATAGCCGACATAGAGAAAACCGAGCCAAGCGACTTCGAGAAAATCGTCGAAAAGGCCCTCAAAGATGGCACGAGCGGCGAGGGTAAAGGCTTTGTCCTGATGCCGTCGTCGGCCCCGACCGGCCGGGAAATCACTCCCAGAATGATGACAAATTATCAAACAATGATACGCCTGACCACCAGGTTTAACTTGTGAGAGCATAAGATTGGGGGCGGGGGAATTGGGTTTGTATTTCGTATTGCGTATGTCGTATTTCGTATATCGTATGTCGTATTGCGTATCTCGTATTGTGTCCCGGCGCGGTGGGCAATTGGGAGGGATGGGGGGTTTGGGGGAGATGTTCTCTATGGTTGCAAGAGTAATTTTTAATTTTTCTTAACAAGTTTCCTAACACCTTTTGCACACTGTATTTTAGCTAAAATAGC
>JAGMDR010000361.1 GCA_023128595.1 Planctomycetota bacterium
TACGGGTTGAACGATTGTTTACGCTGAGCGGATAGTAAGTCTCTATCTGGCCTACACTTACCAGTACGCCGAGTGGGTTGCTTGTGCTGGCATCGTTCACAGCGTCAAAATCCGTGCCGAAATATACATCGTGTTTCTCAGCGTCTGCTCCCGGGTTCCAGCCAAGGACCACATTGGGGCAGACATCCTGTGCCCCACTGGCCGGATTTGGCGTATTAGCCACGTCCGGCACGGGGGCAAAGCGAACCTCGCCCAATCCGACACGGTCGCCGCCGACGGTGGGATTAACGCCGAGCCCGTCCGGATCGCCATAATGGTTGTCGGTGACGGTCATCTGTACGTAGCGGCAGGCCTGGCCGGCCAGATCAAAGTCCTGGGCGGTGTTTTGTTCGCCTGTCAGAACGGGCTTCATCGTGACGGTGATCGCCGGTCCGCTGAAGACCGCCGAGCCTTCGGCCTCGGTATTGAACCGCAGTTCAATAGTTCGGGCGTGGTTTCCGATCCTGTTGGCTCCGCCGCCGTCGTTCTGGTACTGCCAGAGGATAATAGAAGCCACGCCGGTGTTGCCGCCACCGGTCAGATCCCACACGATGACCGGAGCGGGGCTGGTCGCGAAATAGTCCGGGGCGGAATCATTCGTTACCCAGGACTCGACGATGCCCGTGTTCACGTGGACGGCAGCCAGGGCAGATGCGAGCGAATCGCCTGCATTCACTGCCGGTGTCAATCCGGAATTGTCGTTGAGCTTGTCGGTCGTGGCGGTGCTATACGCATTCGTGTTCGACTCGCTGACAATCGTTGGCACGATGATCTGGGCATTGGCCAGCCCTGCCAACACGAAAACAGAGACAAACACACACAAAAACGCCCTTCTCACATTCATTTGTGTAGACATAACAAACCTCCTTCAGAATAGGATTAACGGAACACCTTCTGTCTTGGCAAGACACCAAGACATGTTATCGTTTTCGACAGGCATGCGGTCATAACTGAAGTTATTAATAGCCCGCCGCCCGCAATGCCCGATAACGTTTGGCTCTGCTTTGTAAAAGATCCAATAGACCATACACAATCCTCCGATAAATTGCTTCTTTATTGCAATTTCATTTATACAGACATATTGACATTACGGGCAAGCCGAAGCCGGTTGGATGCCACAGTCCAGGTACGTAGAAGCCCATATAGCCAGGTCGCGGAGGTCCTGCACGCAGTCGCCGTTGAAATCTCCCGCAGGGCGGTTGGCACAGGCGCTCTGAGCGCCGGCGAAACGGACTTCCCCCAGACCGACACGGTCACCGCCTATCGTTATGCCCTGGAATCCAAGGTAGTTATCCGTAATCGAAAGCTGAACGTAGCGCCCGTTCTCAAGCGGATCAAAGACAAAGAATTGGGCCGAGCTCACCCCGCCAAGATCGTTATCGGGGTCCGCGTCACCGTCGGTGACCGGGAGCAGCATCACGGTGGTGGCCGGACCTCCGAACGTCGCACTGCCTTGAGCCTCTGTATTGACGCGTATCTCAATCGTCCGAGCGTGGTTGCCGACATTACGCGAGGCACCACCGCCGTTGTTTTCGTATTGCCACAGGATCACACTGCCGATGTCCGTGTTCCCGCCGCCGGTCAGGTCGTAAACGGTGTCGACGTCGGTGTCCGGGCCGATGGACGCGAAGAAGTCTGAGGAGCCACCCGGGTTGGTCGAGGCATAAGAGGCATCATAACTGCTCCCGAATCGGTGGGTAGCCGCCAGAGCGGAGACCAGCGAAGTTCCTCCGACGCCTCCGACTACCGGCGTGAGCATTCCAGCATTATCGATCGTGGCAAGAGCGCTGTTGAAAACGTACTCTTGACTGACCACGGCTGCCGGCTGGATAATCTCACCCGGGATATGTTCCAAAAAATCGCCCCGCGCCCAGCCGGTGTATGTCGTGCCCTCGATCGTAAACTCACCGGCGATGGTGTCCGACCCGACAACCGTCGCGTACAAGCCCCACCACTCCGAGGGGTAGCTGTCCCAACTGTTCCCACCATTAGCGATGGGATCATAGACCGTAGCTACCTTAGGGGTGCCCTGTGACGGATATGCCTGCATGCCGTAATTAGCCACCTGGCGCGGTATCTGGTCCGGCCTGCCGTTCCCGGTGGTATCAATAGTGGTGTCTTCCCAGTAATCGTGGAAGAGCCGGTTGTGACCGTAGTTGTGGACGTACAGCTTCTTTGCCTGCCAGGGGTCGCCCGCGATGTCATCCGGGCTGATGGTGATGGGCGAGGTGACGCCATCATTTATGGTCGCGCTGTTTCCCACGGCCAGATCCCAGGCCGCCGCGGTCGCATAAGCCAGCGCCTTGTGGTCCGGGTGACCGTATTCACCACCAAAGTCGTGCGTGACGATCACATCGGGTTTGTAGAGGCGTATCTGCTCGGCCAGGTATCGGCTGGCCATCTGCTGGCCAACAGCGATATCGTCATAGTCGGTAACGTAATCGGCCCATCGGTCCCAAGACTCGCTGATGGGCATCTGCCAGTTTGTCTGCTGGAAAAACGCAAATATCGGTTCATTGCGCAAGCCGTAACGCCACGCGACCTCATTCAGCTCCACTTCCCTTGTGAGTGAATTGCTTGTTTGGGAACCATCACTGTTCAGCCAGCCCGTGGTCATATCGACCAGCACCGTCGGCACCCGCTTCACCTGCGTGTAATACGGCAGCGTTCCACCGAAGAAAATGCCCTCGTCGTCCGGGTGGGCGTGAATGACCATCAGCACGGCTTTGTCCGGCTGCGGGTCGTAGGCGTATGCCATCTGGCTGATCGTCAGCAACGCGATAGTGGAAATCACTGCCCACGGATCTACTAATATGGATCCGCCTTGCCTGCCCATAATTCACCCCTTCTTTTGCAACGTTTTAAATCATCTCTGACTTCTGGCCTCTGGTCCCCGTTTTGTGCCTGTCTCAAACAACACTCAACAATACGGGCAATAAAGCTCTTGGCCAATCCTGTGCCTGCAAATGTGCGCTCAGATTTCATCCATACGCACCGGCGATTGTCCGAACTGGCAGTCAAAATGCTGGGGGATAAGAAAACACCAGCCTCACTCCAGTCTGTCACCCACTCACAAGCTATTCGTGTACACCGACTAAGACCCATAGAGTCTTAGTCAGGAATAAGAACGCAGCGGCAACATATCACCCGCTCGCATAACGCTAACTACCGTTATTTAACCATTTACCTGTACTCCCTGTCAAGGAAAAAAGGGATTTCGAAGCCAGCACGCCGGTCAGCCGTTAACAGTGAGGCCGAGAGACGAATGCGTATACGGGTTAAACGATTGTTTACAAGTGAAAATTTAGCACAGGTTTCAATGTCCTCTGCTCACGTTCCTTACATTTCGGTTGCTTTTGTAGTTCTGGTTCCGGAAGATTGTATTGGAACGCTCTCCTGTTTTACTAACGTTGCTTGAGTGACCAGGCGATCGTATTGGCCCCCTTCTTGATGTCTACCAGTGGGCCGGCAATTGGTAGCGCATACTCCTTCCCATTGATGTCGGTATTCACCTCAATAAGGTTGCCGTAACGGTCCTCAATGGTTTGCCCAACGGTCGGAAAAACACCGACCAACTCAGCATTGACCCGTGGTCCTTTCACACGAAACG
>JAGMDR010000362.1 GCA_023128595.1 Planctomycetota bacterium
AGTGCCATTCGACCGGAAGGATCGAGTTATCGACAATCACCTCACCCGTCGGGCCGTAAGTGGGAAGCGGCTCCTGGAAGAAGTGCTCAAACATCGCAGCATTATTCCAGAAGATATTTCCTTCCATAAAAGCACCCTTGCCGGGCGTCCTGGGCGGGTCCCTGTACGGCTCACCAAAGCTCACTACCGCAACATCGCTGCCGACAAAGACGTTGTTCTGAGCGTACAGGAAGCAGTCTTCCTTGAGAAGAACAGCCTGGTCGTTGTTTATGAAGATATTTCTCGCGACATAGACCTCGGTCGGGTCGCCGCCCTCAACACCGGTGGCGACCGCACTGGAGGTGCCGTCTCCTCCGCCTCCGTGGAAATTCATGAAGACATTACCCTCGATGTGGGCGTCGGCACTGTCAAGATCCGCTCCGTCGTCGCCTCCACCGAGAAAGATATTGTCGTAGAACTGGACAACCGGGCCGGGACGCTGGGCATCCCTGAAATCGATTGTGTCGTTATAACCCTCTGCCGTGCCAAATACGCAGCCCTCGAAAATAAGGTACTCCTCGCCCGTAAGGCCGACACCGTGAAGAGGCTCGGTACTGGTGATAGACGGAAAAACAGAATTACGGCAAATCACCGATGGATGGTCTATGTTAAGCACCTGCGTATCGGTTCCGGACCAGGTCATATTGTCGATTGTGACGCGGGAGTACCGGACATCGGTTGACCCATGAGTTTGGGTATCACCAGAGTCGTGGTCGATGTACGCTAACCGGTTATCTTCGAGCGTATGGTCGAATTTAACTCCTTCCCAATGCGAGCCGCCGGGCACTGATGTCAGTCGTATGCGCCTGTACTCTGTACCCTCTGCGACGAGTCGGCCGCCGTTTTGGACGGTAATGCCCGCCCCGGTATTGAAAAACAGAGTCGTCCCAGGCTCAATGGTAAGTGTAATGCCGCTGGGCACAACAATACCACCCGTCACATGCCACGGACCGGAAGCGGCGTCCAGAATCGTATCGACCGCAAGCGTGCCGGAAATCCCCGTGACGTCGCCATCATCGTACCAGACATCGATGTACCCGCTATCGAGCTTGCTGCCTGTCCCATCGGGGCCGTCAAACGTCTTAACAATGATGCGGTTAATGCCGGGATTGAGAGAAACACCTATCGGCGGCCCGGCATCCTTCAACTGACCCCGCAGATCGAGGTCGAAGCTTATGTCGCTACTGCTCGGTTGGCACTGATGAATCTCAACGGCCAACATGTTGGTGCCTACCTGCAGCAGACCAATATCGATATTGGTAAAGTCATCGTCATTAGCATAGGTGCCGCCGCCATAGTACAGCGTCTCCATATCCCGACCGTCGGCGTCGTTGCCATACACATTTGTGCTGGACGGGGTGTTGTAGCCGATCTCTCCTTGGGGCATGTTGCTGCGGGCAATTTCCACACCGTTGAGGTACACCACCGCTCCGTCGTCGCGCAGTATCCGCAGGCCCAACCTGGAATAATTCGAGACATCGTTCACATCAAACCTGCGGCTGAAGTACGTCGTGATGTTCCTCTCCACTTCAGGCGTGCCTGGGTTCGTGTCTATGTAGCCGATTGTAGTTGCCTCGGGCCGACCGGCAGCCGCGTCACCATAGCCCAATTCAGCGTCTCCTTCAGGCCAACTGCTGTCGTTAAGGTCGATATACCAGTCGGAGCCCAGGTCGGTATATTCATCGAAGTACTTCCAACTCGAACCTCTATCGACAATAGTCTCGTAGTTGGCCTCTTGAGATTCTACGACATCCCACTCGCCGTCAACCGGCAGCCAGTTCGCCGGCTTCCCGTTCACCAGCACCGACCGGGTCTCGATGGCATCGGCGGTGCCGTAAAGCACGGCGACGTTCACATCGGTCACGTAGTAGCCGGAAGACTGCGGCAGGTCACTGACGATAGTCAAATCAGAGGGGATTAGCGAGAGAACATGAGCATTGCGCTGGGCAGCGAAGTCCTTCATCTGTTGAATCGTGCCGGCGGGCACAAAATCGCCGAGAAGCTCATCCAGAAACGGCCCAAGCTGCCCGGCCGAGAAGGTCGTCTCGATGAGGTTTTTCAGGTGCCAGTAGTATCGCGGCACAAACTCCGGATGATGCAGGAACCGCTTCATCGTAGGTATCGCTATTGCGCGGAAGATGCTGCGGGTCGCACCACCGGGATCTTGATTATCGCCCATGCCGAAGATCGAGTCCAGATCGTGCTGGATCAGCACAAACCTGGGATCCTCAAGGCCGCGATAAAGGTAATAGTCATCGCCGTTGCCGTTGGCCAAGGTGGTCTCGTTGTTGTTCAACAGAGTGTTGATCGCCAGAAGACGCAGCCACTGCTCCGCATTGAGAACGCGACGGACCTCTTCGGCGTATTTGCTGTCGGGGCTTCTGTCAAGGACATAGCAAAGCTCCATTAGGTCCGACCAATCATCCTCGGCGGTGTTGGTCCTCTTGAAGTAGTTGTTGCGATAGGGCGCAGGACTCGTCCCCTCGTAGCGCAGGTCAGCTTGGTGACTTACGCGCATACACTTGTAGGTGTTGCCGCCATCGTCGTCGGGGTAATGGTTGTCGGCAAAGTCGGTATCGACAACCTCGACGTGGACATAGGAGCCGTACATCTCAGCACCGGATCCGGCCAGGTTCTCGCCATTGAGCCTTGCCTGCACACCGGTGGCTTCGCACTGGGCCAGACCAGATATCCGGAACAGCGCGTTGCCGGCCATCTGAAGATATGTGAACTTGGTATTCAAATTGATCGCGGTAGCATCCTCCCACGACCGGTCGTGTGGGAAGTTTAAGCGATAGTTGTTAGGCGGATCGTTCCGAGAGCCGTGGCCACGGTTGCGGACGCCGACATTGTGGCGAACCTTTATCTCCACTCCATCCACGCTGACAAACGTCGCATTCACCTGGGCATCGCTGTTATGCTCACTGCCTTCCCGATCGCCGATATCCAGCAACCGACCCTTCTCATTTTCGGTCATAATCAGGTAATAAATTGGCTGGGTGCCGGCCGTCCACGTATCCGGATCGAACGACTCGTCCACCTGATACAAAGCATTAGTCACCTGCTCGGACACGCCGTCAATCAGGCTCGGCGCAGGCCACGCGCGAGTATTCGTCCCCGCATCCCTCGCCTCAACGTAGAACCCGATAATTGTGCCATCCGGTTGAGCAGGTATCTCCGCACCGTACAGCCCATCATCTGCCTCACCGTCACCGTGCGCCCCGTCGTCAGACATCGGCACATCGTTATAATCATTCGGGTCGTGATGGGGATAAATGTCCTCATCCCCATTTTCATACTCGGAAGTATCAACGCGATAGTGCAGCGTCACCATGATGCCGCTGGCCAGCTCGTCGATAATGCGAGCCGTCACAGTAACCGGGTCATTCGGCCCGGGAATAATCGGAGTATGCTCGGCGTCCAGAATCAACGGC
>JAGMDR010000363.1 GCA_023128595.1 Planctomycetota bacterium
CGGCGGTTCGTGGTCGGCGCCTCTCCACTACGACAACACCGGCACTGTCGTAAATTCAGAAGTCACACGCACCTATAGTAATCCACTGAATTTCACCGGAGGCGGCATTAAGGTGCTGACACTGTTCTTCTACGGCCAGCAGAGCAATAGCGCCCCCAGTGCCGGCGAGCAAATGTACGTGAAGCTCAACGGCGCCAAAGTGGTATATGACGGTGATATGGCCGACATTACGCGAGAGCAGTGGCACCAATGGGATATTGACCTGGCGTCGTTCGGTGTAAACCTCAGTAGCGTCACCACGATCAGTATAGGCTTCGATAGAGGCACCAACTCTGTTTCAGGATTGGTTTACTTTGATGACATCCTCCTGTACTCATCGAAGTGCGTTCCTTCACGCCGAAAGCCTGCAGGTGATTTGAACAACGACTGCCGCTTCGACCCTTGGGATATTCAGATACTGACAAACAACTGGCTGATCAGTACATACGAGATTGATCCGACGGACCCCGGCACCGCCAATCTGATAGGGCACTGGCCTCTTGACGAAGGGACCGGCCTTACAACGGCGGACGTGGCGCCGGCGGGATACGCCAATCACGGTGACCTCGTCGACGGCCCAATGTGGACTACAGGCCACGACGGCGGCAATGCGATCAGTTTCGATGGCATTGACGATTATGTCGTCTGCGCAGAGCGGTTCGGCGACAGCCCCGGCACTTACCCTGCCGAGCTAATGCCCTCTACGTTCACCGTCTCCTGCTGGGCCAAACTGGATAACTTCGTGGAGTTCAGTGCTTTGGTCGGCAACGGGATGGATTACGGCGCCAATGAGTGCGGATTCTTCTTCTTCAATTACGGCTACTCCACTGACAACGGGCGGAACTTCGGTCTTTCATTAGAGACCGGAGACAGCACCAGCGACGCGCAGTATGTTGAGACCGCGAGTCTCTATGAGACGGACACGTGGTATCACCTCGCCGCCACCTATGACGGCCAGTACGCCGCTGTCTACGTCGACGGTGAGCTCGCAGCCGGGCCCCAGGATGTGGGTGGCCCAATTAAATGGATCGACGATAACACGGGCAACTACCCGGAAAGGTTCGCTATCGGAGTGTGGTTAGACCCGGATTACGAGTTGTGGAGCGACGGCACGATCGATGAGGTTCGGTATTACAGCCGTGCCCTGACCCATGGAGAAATCGGCTGGCTTGCCGGCGAGGGAAGCTCGTACGTGCAGCCTTTGCACCTGCTGTTGACGCCGACTAACCCTGAGATTAACGCCTACGACGGCGACGCGATACCTATAATCGACTTCAAGGATTTTGCTGCATTGGCGGCCGACGCTTGGCTCGATTATCAACTCTGGCCGTAGCCGGTCCGCTTGCGATAGCACCAGGCCTACTGATTTCGGATCCGTTCGGGGCCTGCATCGGTTGATCTGGTGCAGGTCCCGGTTTTGTTTGGACGTTGAGTGCCCTCGCAAGCGGCCCGCGCCGTACCATCGCCGGAGGCTGTACTGCTCTGTCCAAGAGGGTTTGATGATTCGCGCTCCCCACATCAAGCACGGGCCAAGACCTCCCAAACGTTGTTACTCCCGCCCACGCAGCCGTGCAAACGCTATTTCGCAGGGATTTTTTGTGCCGTTTGACAAAAAATTTTTCTTTTTTTTGGAGCAAATCACGCAGTTCGGGCGATACCGATTCGATACGAGCTTTGCATCCTTGCCGTTGCGTAGCTCCTTGTAAAGCAAGGACTTACAAAAATTCAACGGCCACTTCCTTGCCCTGCAGGTCTCCCCAAATTGAGTCTCTCGTGAAAAAAAACCAAAAAAAGCGTAAATCCGGTTTTTTTTCTTGACACGAGTCAGTGAAAAACGTTAATATAGAGAATCTGGAGCATCGGGGCGATGCGCCAAGACAAAGAAGGAAGTCTATTTGCTTTTGGAGGAATATGTGATGAAAAAAGGTAAGTTGATCCTAATCCTGCTCGCTGTCGGTCTGATGGCGGGTGTTGCTCAAGCTACCATTCTCAGCAACGGAGATTTTGAACTGGATCTGGCTCTGGTACCCCATCCTTTTCCGAATCCGGGCTGTACCAATCCCGGCCCTCCTACCGGCTGGGAGTATGATCGGTATTACGGCTACGACGTTGATCCGTGGTTGATCAATGCTTCCAAAATAGGCGACGGCAGCGGTGGTGACGTCGCGGTGGTCTTTGGCACCTGGAACGTCGAAGGCGCATGGGATCCGGTAGTTGCGACGTACCCCGCCGGCGCTATCGCAGCGGGATCGTACAGGCTGGAAGTTACCACCGCGGCGATCGGAGCGCTAGGCGGCGGATGGTTGGACGTCCAATTAGGTTGGATGGCCGACCCAGCGGATCCCTGGGCAGACTATGCCGAGTTCGTAGAGGACGCATGGACTGACGTTTCAGCTACTTACGGCGCCGGCGTCTGGACGACCCTGTCGTGGGAATTCGACGTCCTGCCCGGCGACGACGGCGAAGGCAAGAACTGGTACCTCTGGCTCCGCGGCCAATCCTACGACGATTACGTGGTCGTAGGCAGTGCTGTGCTTGTTCCTGAGCCGGCGACTTTGGCCCTGTTGGGTCTCGGTGCTCTGATGCTCAGACGCAAGCGCTCGTAATCGGACCGGCCCTGAGAATGTAATGATAATCCAGGACAGATTGCCGTAAGCATTCTGTCCGCAAATAGGGAGAACATGCAGAGGTGCTTCCCGGTGTAACCGCGAAGCACCCTCTTTCTGTGGTTCGTGTTCTGCCCGTTCATTCCAAAACTCCCCCGCGTTTGACCGTACGCGCCTACTGAGAACTCCCTCCGTGCTGATTTACAAGCAGTTGGGCACGGTCGCCGACTCTCGAAGAGCCGCAGATGCCAGGCACAAGGTTTTAACACTTACGAGCGAGTTGATCCGAGAGGTGCACAGAGAGCACATACCTCACCTACCTGGCCGCAAAGCAATGAATTCAGCCGGCACCGGTGGCATCCGAGCCAGGGGGCCGAGTGATGCAGAGAATCGCTGAAAAACCTCTTTGTTGTGCCAAGAGTGAGGATTGCCCCACGCACAAACGGGGGTGCATTGGCGGCTTTCGTCCGGCGTTTTTTTGTATTGTGGCCGCCTATAGCAGCAGCAAGCGCAGTAAAAAAGACAATACCTGTGGAAATCTCAATGTGAATTTGGTACAATAGTGTATCTGTGAAGTTTGGAAATGCTATTGGGCGACCTATATGGAACATCCCGGTTAGGAACAACTTTGCAGGTGGGTGGAATTCCAAATGGCAAGAGGTCATCAAATTCCTGGCTCGACAGTTGCAAGACAGGACAACGTGAGTCTTGGCTTACAGTCAGAGTAAAACCGTTGTTTGATTTCGAAGGAGGATTACTATGTGTAAGAGACTGATTTGTTTAGTTGCTCTTGTTCTGCTGTGCGCCCGCGGCGCGGCACAGGCGGACGTAGTAGCAGGCTTGAAGGGTCTGTGGGAATTCGATGACGCGGGCAACCTGACCAAGGCAACCTCGGGTAATGACCTTATTCTAAATGGCAGCGGCCAATCCGCCGTGCCCGGGATTAGCGGGTCCGACGGGGCCGTAGGTGTCGAAGTCGGCACCTACTATCAGTGTGACCATGGCATCCCCGCCAATGGCGGCGGTTCTTACGTCAATGAATTCACGCTGCTATTTGATGTCATGTATCCGCAAGAGAGTGCAGGTAAATGGCGCGCCTTCTACCAGACCGGCTACGA
>JAGMDR010000364.1 GCA_023128595.1 Planctomycetota bacterium
TACGGCGGACCGCTGACGGAGATGGCGCTGCTTGGCGTGCTGGCGATGCGCAACCAGAATCGCAAATTGATCTGGGACGTCAAGAATATGCGGATCACCAACGACAAAGAGGCCGACAAGTACGTGCATCCGCCTTTCCGGGACGGCTGGACTTTATGACGGAGTGACTTACGGCGGCCATCTTATCGATGTTGGGCGTGGGCGCCACTTTCGCAGATAAGCCTCCCGTAGGCGCTGATGGCGGGGGGCGGCGTAGTCGTCCGACATAATAAACAAGGTGTCAGGCTTCCGGGCCCGACCGGCGGCGGATAGCCTTGGCCGCGCGGTGCACTTACAGCCAAAAGGGGTGTGGCCGGGTCTTCTGGCAAGTGATTGCGGCGCTCGTCAATACTCGATCACGAGGCGCAACACAGCCGCTATCGTCATTGCGAGGCCCCCTTGGGGCCGTGGCAATCTCCCGCTTTGGAGTGGTTTGAGATTGCCGCAGTCGCCTACGGCTCCTTCGCAATGACGCAGTGTGGAATCCTTTGTCAGAAAGAGTCTTACAGTGTGCCAGAAAAATTAGCCACACGCGCCAAAAGGCAAAAGGGGGGGATACGCGTCCACGAAGTCTCGAGCACCGACTGGCTGATCTACGAGACCTGCGACTTGTCTTTGACTTTTGTCTTGACTTTGAAATGCTTGAAGAAGAAATCAAGCATATCGGCCTTTTTCTCGGGGGGCGTATCTGCAAGGACGATGGCCGCTTCGATGCCGAGCCGGTCGCATTGCTTCTTGAGATAAATCGCATGACGTGGGTGGTGGATGACCCGTCCTTTGTTCTGCGGTTCGGTCTTCGGCCCCACGTTGTGTAGAAAGAGCGGCGGGTCGCCTTTGTCCATAAATGCGAGCATATCGACCTTTCTGCGGATTTTGCGGGCCTTTGGAGAGTCAACCTGGTCTCTGCTCTTTACGCCGTAGAAATCCAGGTCGTCGGTCATTCCCATTTCTGTTGTCCAGGATGACGGTACGCCGACGATCTGCGTCCACTTTTCGCAGTCGTAGGTTGCCTGGGAATTCAGATGGCCGGCGACTGTCAGGCGCGTGGATTGGCGCAGGACGGGGTCGTTGCTTTTGGGGTCGGCAAGGTCGTCGTGGACGGCGAGCCACAGGGAGGCGCCGCCCCCGGCCGAGCCGCCGTAGGCGGCGAATCGGCTTTTGTCTATGTTCCACTGTCCGGACTTATGGCGAAGAAACTGGATGGCGCGGGCGATATCCAGCATGATGTTGTCGAGGGTTGTGGTCATCCTGAACCGATAGTTTATGGCCGCGAACGAGACTCCGTTCGCAAGGCATTTGGCAATATTTGCCTGGTTGGCGCCCTTTTTGTCCCCGCCTCGGAATCCTCCTCCGTGAATATAGACGACTACCGGGGTCGGTTTGTCCGACTCGGCTTTCCAGAAATCGAGGACGTTTCGTTCATGTGGACCGTAAGAGACGTTTTCGAAGGTCGGCTTTGTCCTAAGAGCGGTCCCGGGTCTCTGCCTGGCGGGTATTCTGTTGCGAAACCGTTGTGCGCCGGACGCGCGGCTCCTGCGATAAGCGAGGTCCTCTTCGAGTGTAACCTGGCCGTCGTTGTCCGCATCGATGCGGTCGAACGCCCGTCTAAAGGGCGCAGGGAACTCATCGCGAGAGAGTTTCCCGTCCTTATTACTGTCGTTCTGCGCAAAATACTGCTTCACCCTCCGCTCGATAGACTGACCTGTCTGCGCGGTTTGCCCCCGCTCTCCGGTAACAGGGCGTCGTGGGTCCTCGTCATCCCCGGCGGCGCGTGCGGTATTCAAAGCGACAGCGACGATCGCTACTGTAAACGGAATAAACAGTGCCCATTTGGCTCTCATAATATTGACCTCCAATTTGTTTTGATTGCAGCAGCTTGTTCGGGAGAAGTCAGCCGCTCGCCGGGGTCTTTCGGGCCGGGGCAAAGGGCCTTTGCGACTACGGCGTGCGTTCCTTATAGAATGCGGATGAGAGGAGTCGAACCTCCACGAGCCGAAGCCCACAGGCACCTGAAGCCTGCGCGTCTGCCA
>JAGMDR010000365.1 GCA_023128595.1 Planctomycetota bacterium
CAGGTGAGGTGCTCGCAATGACGGGCTGTGGATTTCCCACTGCTCTTTTTTTCTTCCCCACCGTCCCCGCAGCAATTACGCGATCTACTTGCCCGGCTTCTCGATTGCGTAGAGCTTGTGCATTGTGGCGACGTAGAGGACGCCGTTGGCGGCGACGGGCGTGCTGGCCGTGCGGCTGTCTAATTCAACCGAGCTGATCAGCCTCTTGTTCCTGGTTGCCGCAAAAACTAAAAATTCGCTTCGCAGCGTCGCAACATACAGTTTCCCATCCGCAACTAACGGCGAGGCCCACATATCGCCCTTTGCCTCGTGGGTCCAATAGACCTTGCCCGTCTCGGCATCAATACAGCGGACCATCCGTCCACAATCGGTGATGAAAACCAGCCCATCGTAAATAGACGACGTCGAGCAGCAGTGCCGACTCAAGTCACACGACCATATCAGGCCGGATTCGGTGATATCCCCGGTCTTCGTCGCATCGATACACTTTAGCCACGCCTCGTTCTTGCCCCACCATATATCACCGCCGTGCGCGACGTAAATCCGGTCCTTATAAAACACCGGCATACCCTTGATATTGCTCGGACTGACCTCGCGGTTTCTCATATACTGGCTCACGTTCTCCTTCGGCGCCGTAGGATCGCAGTCGAACCGCCACACCCTCTTGAGCTTCTCCACCTTCCCTTCGGGCGGAGTCTCCTTCAGTGCCTCGAACGCATACATCACCCCATCCCCACCGCCGAAAAATATCAGCTTGCGACCATTCACGAAGCCCAATGCCGGCGACGACCACGTACAGTGAAATATCCGCGGCCCTATTCCCTCATGGTCGCGGGCCAACAGCCGTCCGGTCTTTTTGTCGAGCACGATAAGGCTCGGCCCATCAGGCCGTCTGATCTTCTTGTGAGTATTATCGACCCCGTTGCTCGTATTGATATAGAGAAAATCCCCGTCTATCAGAATCGAGCTGTGCGCCCCATCGTGCGGCCACGTCCCCGCCTGATTAGGTATATCGAACAGCCAGATGATATCTGCATCAATATCGGTAACCTCAAACGGCTCTAAGTTCGGGCCGCCCTTATTGCCCAGCGCCATGTGCACGCCCTCATCCTTATACGGCCCGTCGTTGCCGTTGCTCTGGCCGTGTATGTCAAGGCACATAGCCTCCCCCCGATTGCTCACAACATACACCTTATCATCTTCGATACTCGGCGATGAGACAATCCCTCCGCGAGGCCAGTCCAAATACGGGTCCGGCCCAAGCTTCGGTACCATCAACTGCCACAAGAACGTCCCGTCCTTCTCATCAAAACAAAACAGTATCCCCCTATCCCCTTTATGCCGTGGGTCCCGAGGCGGATCGTTGTTCGTCCCGATAAACACCCTTCCGGCCGCAATTACAGGCGTCGTCCAGCTCTCGCTACCCAATCGCGCAGTCCACTTGATATTCTTCCCCGTCGCCGGATCAAACGTATCGGCCAGACCCGTCTCATTCGAGATCCCATTCCGCGTAAACCGCTCCTGCCACTGGGGCCGGTCATCCGCAAAAACGGAGACGCTGACGCTCAGTCCACAGAATAAGCCACAAATCAGCAATAGGCGAAGTTGTCTTTTCCCTGTCACAATAGCTTTCCTTTCTGAGCTTCGAGACCACAAGGCCCTACCAATGATTGGTCGCAGCCATCTGCCACGCCTGGAGACGCTCAACTTCGCCGCCGGCGCCTTCAAAAGAAACGTACTATCGACCCCGCCGGAATAGGCAACCACCACTTTACCCAGCCTTGTCAGTATCTTCTGCGGCGAATCGTATTTGTCTTCAAGATTCATAAAGCCGATGGAGGGATTCGGACCGTCAACCCCAGCTTTACGAAATCTGTGCTCTACCATTGAGCTACATCGGCCTGTCGGCCGGATATAATACCTATCATTGCGCCGTCTGTAAACACCCTTCATCGAGTATATCCCCTCTCCGCCCGGTCAACAAGTCCGCCGTAGGCGGATTTCCATAACCCGAACGCTTGGATCACTCGAATATATGAATTTCGATCGCGACCCTGTCGAACCATCGCGCAGCTATACCACAACTTTACACTTTACACTTTGAACTTCCAACTTCCTCCCTCCGCCTCCGGAACCGCGGCGCATATTTAGCCCCCAGGCCTCG
>JAGMDR010000366.1 GCA_023128595.1 Planctomycetota bacterium
AGTAAAACTCACACAACAGGCGATAATCGTACGAAAGAGCCAACAACGGAGAAAGGCGAAACGCAGCCTCCTCCAGGCTGTCGTAAACAGTATCACCGCAAAACCACCACTATTATATTCTATATACCATAACCCAGCCTAATTTGCCAAAGAATTATCACCTTATTATGCAAAACAAAGCCAATTTTTCTTAAGGCCAAACCAATGCAACCCTCTCTGCCGCAAAGGATTATGAAAATAAACCACCCCGCCCCCCCGTTTCAGTCAATGAAATTCTCAAACGCCAACTCTACCGCACTAAGATACCCCGATGCCGGCCGACCCCCGCTGCCTTATCTACTCATCAACCCATCTACTCACCTACTCATCTACCCATTTACTCATCCCTCCCAACCTGATTCCCTCCCATCCCGGAAACCGGCTGTTTTCTCAAGAGTCTTCCGTCCGATTAGAAGCGGCAGACCAGCTCCTCTTTCGTCATATCATCTTGCCAAAAACTTTTTTCATAATTGACACAATCAGCTTGGGCCAACATAATAGACATTCCTGTTTTCCCCAGTGAGTTTTGCTGGGTGGATGTGCAGGGATATTCGCCATAATCCCGCTACCTGGGCATTATGTGGACATGAAATCGTGCTTAGAAGGAGAAATTTAGCAATGGCAGAGAAAAGGGTGTATTTCTTCGGCGCCGGTAAGGCCCAGGGCAGCGCGAAAATGAAAGAAATTTTGGGCGGCAAGGGCTCGAATCTTGCCGAGATGACGAATCTTGGGATTCCTGTTCCGCCCGGCTTCACTATCGCCACGAAGGTTTGCAGGGAGTATTACAAATCCGGCGGCAAATGGCCGGACGGCCTTGCAGAACAGGTCGATAAGAACCTGGCCAAGCTGGAAAAAACAATGAACGCCAGCCTCGGCGACCCAAACAAGCCTTTATTGGTGAGCGTGCGAAGCGGAGCGCCCGTATCGATGCCCGGGATGATGGACACTATTCTGAACCTGGGGCTCAACGATAAGGTGATCGAAGGGATTATTGCCAGGACGGGGAATCCGCGGTTTGCTTATGATATTTATCGCCGGTTTATCGATATGTTCGGGGGCGTGGTGATGGGCTGCGAGCATGAGCACTTTGAGGCGAAGATTGGCGCGGCGAAGAAGAAGGCGCGGGTCAAGATCGACAGCGAGCTTAACGCCGAGCAATTGAAGGGTGTGGTGGACGAGTATAAGAAGGTTTATAAGAAGCACGTGGGGGAGTTGTTTCCGCAGGACGCCAAGGCGCAGTTGAAGCTTTCGATTGACGCGGTGTTCGGGTCGTGGGATGCGCCGCGGGCGGTCAAATATCGGCAGTTGAATAATATTACCGGGCTGCTTGGGACGGCGGTGAATGTGCAGGCGATGGTGTTCGGGAATATGGGGGAGGACTGCGGGACGGGGGTTTGCTTTACGCGGAATCCGAGTACGGGCGAGAAGGAGTTCTACGGCGAGTTTCTGATGAACGCGCAGGGCGAGGACGTTGTGGCGGGTATCAGGACGCCGATCGAGCTGAAGAAGCTGGCGAAGGTTATGCCGCACGCATATACACAACTTACAAGGCTGATGACCCGATTAGAGAAGCACTACAAAGATATGCAGGATATGGAGTTTACGATTCAGGAGAAGGTGCTTTATATTCTGCAGACGCGGACGGGTAAGCGGACGGCGGAGGCGGCAATCAAAATAGCTGTGGATATGGTCAACGAGAGACTTATCCCGAAAAAAGAGGCCGTGATGCGAGTAACGCCGGAGCAGTTGGACCGGCTACTGCATCCACACTTTGACCCGAAGGCAAAACGCGACGTGGTTGCCAGGGGTCTTCCGGCCTCGCCGGGGGCGGCGGTGGGGCAGGTTGTCTTTACGGCAGATACGGCTGAGGCGTGGAAGGAGAAGGGCAAAAAGGTGATTCTGGTCCGCAAAGAGACCAGTCCGGAGGACATCGGCGGTATGGATGCGGCGGAGGGGATTTTGACGGCGTTCGGCGGGATGACGAGCCATGCTGCGGTTGTCGCCCGCGGGATGGGTAAGCCGTGCGCGGCCGGGGTCGGGGCGCTGCATATCAATTACAAGGCCAGGAAGCTCAATGTAGGGAAGCTGACGATTAAGGAGGGCGACTGGATCAGTCTGGACGGCTCGGTGGGTGAGGTTATGTTGGGGCAGTTGGGCACGGTGGCGCCGAAGATGAGCGGGGACTTCGGGCGGTTTATGAGGATATGCGACCAGATGCGTAGATTGGGCGTTCGCACGAATGCCGATACGCCGGAGGACGCGAAGCGAGCCAGAGACTTCGGGGCCGAGGGGATTGGGCTTTGCAGGACCGAGCATATGTTCTTCGAGGGCGAGCGGATTTGGCCGGTGCGGCAGATGATATTAGCGGCGGATGATTATGCTTTGATGCTGAAAGAGCTTGAAGAGGCCGAGAGCGACAAGGAGAAAAAAGCGGTCGAGAAGGAACATGCTACGGCGAAGCGGCAGTTCGAGGGGGCGTTGAAGAAGCTGCTGCCTTACCAGCGGGGTGACTTCGAGGGGATATTCAAGGCGATGGCTGGGCTGCCGGTGACGATTCGGCTGCTGGATCCGCCATTGCATGAGTTCCTGCCGCAGGACCAGGCCAGTCAGAAGGAGATGGCAAGGCGCTTAGGCGTTAAGGTAGGCGTTGTTAAGGCGAAGGTCGATCAGCTTCATGAGTTTAATCCGATGTTGGGGCATCGCGGGCTGCGGTTAGCGGTGACGTATCCGGCGATTTACCGGATGCAGACGCGGGCGATAATCGAGGCGGCGCTGAAGGTTAAGAAAGCGGGCAAGAAGGTGCTGCCGGAGATTATGATTCCGTTGGCGGGGGCGGTGTCGGAATTGAAGGTCGTTAAAGATGAGATCGTTGACGAGATCAAGACCGTTCTCGAGGAAAAGAAGGCGAGGCTCGACTATATGATCGGGACGATGATAGAGGTTCCGCGGGCGGCGCTGACGGCGGATGAAATAGCGGAAGAGGCGCAGTTCTTCAGCTTCGGGACGAACGACCTGACGC
>JAGMDR010000367.1 GCA_023128595.1 Planctomycetota bacterium
AGATCACGCTTGTATAAGGACTAGGCCCGAGCGCGGTTGGAGCCGAGGGTGCTCTTGAGACGGGCCGTCAGCTCTTTCAAGCCCTCGCCGGCCTCGAGGCCGGTCCTCAACTGGTTGGCTACCATATCCTGGGTAGTGCGATTAACGCCGGTTATCTTGCGGGATGAGATCAGAAGAGACCGCTTCAACCGTGGCCGCACCTTGACCTGCTCGGTGAGTCCTGCGAGCTCATCGCCCTTCAACCCCAAGACCTCGCTTAACGACTGGCGGATACCTAACTCGGAGGCCTTGCCAAAAAACGTCTGGTTGATGACCTTGATCTTGCCGTCCTCGATCTTCAAGTCGAAGACGATGCGGCAAATAACATCATCGCTCGGTGCCTTAGAGGCACGTAAATTCTCGGATTCTGCCAGGGCATCGCGGAGCTTCTTGGTTAAGATTCGCTGCTGGCGGACGAAGAAGGTCCGGAGTGCATTCTGATACTCCTTCTCGATGCCGGACCAGGAGATTACCCAGTTACGCCAGATACGAAGACGCCTGGCTTCATCGCTCGTAGCTCGTATTTCGTATGTCGTATCTCGTATGTCGGAGTTGGAGGCAGCCTTCGGCTGCTCTTCACCCTGGGGCTCGCCTTCGGGCAGGGACGGGCCTGTAAGGCCCTCCAGGCCGGCCTCTAAGGTGAAGCGGGCCGGGACGCGGCCCATATTGATCCACCAGTCATCGCCCCAATCGGTCAACTCGCCCCTGGCGACGCGCTTGCAGAGTTCCACGATCTTATTGAACACGGAACCTTCACCGTTGTGCGTTGAAAGAATGCGAATAGTGTAGCCCCAGGTAGTCGTCGGCAAGGCGGCATCGAGCATCTCACCGGCCTGATCGTGCCAGGCAAATTCGTCCAGGACGACGTCGCCGCCCTTGGAACGGAAGCGCCTGGGGTTGCTTGTTAAGCAGTTTGCCCGGGACCCGTTGGGGAACTCGATTACGTAATTGTTGTACTTGTAACCCTTCTCATCTTCGAGCTCCTCGGTCGTCTCTTTGATAACGATTTCCATGAGCTCGCACCACTGCCTGCAGTAGAGAGCGTACTCAAGGGCGGCGGATTCATCGGCGCTCGAGAACCAGAGGTCCCGCCTCTCGTCACAGAGGTTGCGGTCCCTGCATGCCTTGTAGCTGTCGGCGTAAGTGGCGCCGATGCGACGGCTCTTTTCCCAGATCATGGCCTCGCTCTTATCGACTATCCAGTCACGCTGATATGGCAGAAAATAATCGGGCGATATATCTGTTTGGGTTACGATTTTACGACTCCTAAGTGCTCATCGATGATCTCCTGGATGAGCTTCCTGTTGACACCGGCCTTAGTGAGCTTCTTCTTGGTCGATTTGGCGGCGGCCTCGACCTTCCTGGCGAGCTGCTCGCGCATGTACTTATCGGCCTGATAGGAAAGGACCATTTGGGAAGTTCGTAGTTACTAAATGGAAGGAAAGCGCGTAAACGTGATTAACGAAACGAATCACTTTTTCTCCGCGCGCATAGTAGTCTCCTTTTGAGTGTGGGGCGGCGCGCCGTGGCGCCGCCCTATTTTAACGACTAAATACTAAACACTAAGGCACATACGAGATACGAACAATGGTAGCGATAAATAAACAAACTGACGAGCAGTGCGTGGGGGTCAAAGACATTGTCTGTCCGCAATGCTTCAAATCGCTGCTTGGCGGCGCGCAGATCGCGGTCGTGACGACGGAGGACCGGTACGGTCGGCGGCTGCGAAACTACGTGGGGTTCTGCCGGCCATGCGGTAAGCGATGGGATGTGGTCCAGTTCAAGAGAGGCGAGCGGTGGGTGATCCATAAGTATCAATCCTGGACAACGGTAGCGGGATATTCGGTGCCGGCGGGGGTTCGAGTCGCTGGACCAGTTCACATCCCGGCTTATGTGCGTGCTCGATCTCGACAGACAGGCGAGCGAGAAGAACGATGGATTATATACGGTGGCCGATATTCGCAAGCTCTACGAGTACGGGGGGGGTCCGGCTGACGAGCGATGCGATCGCGGCGCTGCGGCGGATATGTATGACCGAATGTCCGGCAGGCTTAGGACGTGCAGTCATATTATTGCGGCGCTCCACATATCGCCGGTCATCGATAAGGCCGGGCAGATCGATGCGGACCTGATAATCAGGGTTATCGAAGAGCTGGATCTGTCGGTAAAGGTTCGACTGCCGTTGAGGACCAAGGAAACAGTAGAAGAACCGGAAGAGCAAGCAGCGACAAAGGCGGGCTAAGAAATGACGTGTGAAGATATAGCAAGGGTGTTGTGGCATTTGGATACGCCGGTGTGCAGGACGTTAGGCGGGACAAAGGTGCACCTGCGATTAGTGAGCTTTAAGGAGCTGCGGTTGTTAGTGAGGTACTTCAACTGCTCGGCTGAGGATTTGGTCGAGAGGTTCTGGTGCTGTCGCAAAACTGCCTGGCCCACGCCCCGCGATTGCCGTAACTGCAACGGCAGGGCCGGCGGCTGTCGTATGGATGGCTTATGCGAGACGCCAAGTGCGGAGGAATTAGCGATGTATAACGAGGTATTAAGTGCTTAATAACGCACAAATAAAGTTGGTTCAAACGGCGGTCAGGAAGGCCGGGCTGCGGACCTCGCGGTTCGAGGGTAGGTACCGGCTGCTGCTCGGTCAATATAAGCAGCCGGACGGCGAGCCGGTGACGAGCTGCAAGCAGCTCAACGGTATGCAGCTCGAGGACCTCTTAGCGATTTGTGAGTCGTATGGCTGGCGAATGCCGGGCAAACCGGAGAACCACTATCGGTCGCTGCGAGCGAGACGCAGCGCATATTTGAGCTCGGCCCAGCGGATGGCGATCGACCATTTACGCGGTGATCTCGGCTGGAACCAATCGCAGCTCGGGGGGTTTCTAAAGAGGATGACGGGCGGGTTCGTAACGAACGTTGTCGGCCTTAGTGCGGGCCAGGCGTATAAGGTGATCGAGGGGCTCAAGGCAATGGTCGGTCGCGAGAGAGGTAAAGAGTATAAGAACCTAAAGGAAATCCAAGACGACATGGAGGTCCCCAATGGCGAAGGGCAAACGAGTCAAGTCGGTTAGACCGCACTTGAAGGAGATCAAGGACTGGAGCGAGGCGGATAAGTTGGTGCTGGTCATAGGGTCACTCCAAGGCACTATTGCCAGCGCGGAGACTGAGGCAAAAGAGCGAATCGATCCCATCAAGGCCAAACTCGCAAAGGACGTGAAAGGCTCCCAGGAGAAGATCAGGTTCTATACCGAGAGTCTTGAGGCATTCGCAACCGCACACCGTCAGGACTTCAAGAAGGGTCACCAGAGCAGGAAGCTCAACTCCGGCGTTATCGGATGGCACAAGAGTACGGTGATCAAGGTTAAGAAGGCTACGGCGGGTCTGATCGAGGCCGTTTTTGGCAGAAGGGCCGCACAGTACATACACATCAAAACTACACCGGACAAAGAAGCGATGGCAAGGGGGATCTCTATACGGTGCCGGAAGGGGTGAAGGATATCGTTACGCACGTCATCGTTAGGAATCCGACCGCATCGCTTGCCGGCGGCACGGATTTCGACTTCGGCGACGGGGCGAATGCCGATACCTGGAAGAACACTGTCGATCTATCCGCTATGACGGCAACGACGGACTACTATGTGGTCGAAGGCAACAACGCACAATATACAGAATTCGACGCCGGTGACGTCTTCGGCGTAAAGCCGGTGACCGGGGCGACGGCGGATGCCGAGGCCACGATTGACGTGTACGGTCGGCGGCGTAAGGTAGAGTAAGTCGCTTTATCGAGGTGCCAAATGTATTTCTTGGATTCAAGCCACATCCTCCACGTGGCCAAGACGGGCAATGATTCTAACAGTGGGCACGCGGGTCAATACCCGGTCAACCTTGCCAACGATGCCAAGCTGACAATCGGCTCGGCGATCACAGCGGCGGTCAGCGGCGATACGATTATTCTCTGGCCCGGTGATTACGCAGAAAACGTCAGCTTCGGCTCCAAGGCCTTGACGATAATCGGGACCAGCCGTAACAAGTCGCGAGTCATCCCGGCCTCCGGAGACGGTGTCGCTGTGGCTGACGACAGTGTGTTGTTGAATCTGGCCGTTCAGGCGCTCGGCAGCGACGCCAGGGGCGTTTCTGCATTGTATAAGACCAACGTTGTGATGCGTGATTGCGATGTGTACGGCAATTACGAAGCAATCTACGGCTATGGTGCGAATTCGTTGTTCCTTCGTAATTGTCGCTTTAGAGGCCAATACGACGGCGGAAATCTTGACACTGCCAAGAGAATAATTGCCGAAGGCTGTATCTTTAACGGTCTGGGGACTTACGGCACCGGGGTTGATTGCCGGGGATTGTATGGTATGGGTATTGGCACATACAGCAAGTGTATATTTATCGCGGAGAGAACAGATACGACCAGCCATGGGATCGCGGCTGCATACCTGGCCGCCAACAGTCTGGCCGTGTTTAAGAACTGCGTGTTGAAGGCTACGGCCGGCAGCGGCCATACAGGGACCGCATACGGGATTCTGGTGAACGGTTCCGGTGCGGTAGGGGTGCTGCAGAATTGCATTGTCTCTTGCGCCTCTGAGAACGCCAGCGATGGACCGCACGATTTACGCCAGGCGACGGGCAAGCTCATTGTGTCACACTGCGGGTATGAGACTTACGGGGGCACGATAACGCACGGTGGGCCAAAAATGAATAAGGCGATTAAACTGCTTGTCAATAAGGCGATACAAACGAAGTCCAGCGGGAAGACCGATTATTACGATGATGATGGATCGAGCGTTCTTTTAACCCACACCCCGACCGACTCCGAAGCGATTATTACCAGGACGCCGAGCTGATGGAGAGCAAATGGCTAAAAGACTCACTGTTTACCGGTTTCACGGCAAATGCCCTTTCGCTCGGGACCGTCCTGAGCCTGGGTTGGTTCTGGCAGCGGATTAACGGCTGCCACACAGTGTATCGAGGCCAGGACGGTAACATTGACTATGAAAATATACAAGCGGTAATGGAGCCGGCCGACAGTGATGTGACCGTTGTGAATCAGGCCTTGGCGCCCGAGACGATCTGGCACTATGTCCGCCGCCGGGTGAGCGATTGCGGTATCGAATCGCTGGACGGTCCCGTTGCAGTGATCGGCATCGATTCAGACGGCGATATGATCCCCTTAACACCGAACAGCCCTCTGTCCATGCAGATAGACAAGGTCAGTGGCGGCAAGTTAAAGGTGCGTTGGCGATACAGCGAAATCGGCGAAGATATAACGCCAACTGGTTTTAGAATCTACATAGATTCCGGCAGCGGTTTTGACTTCGAGAGTCCGGATGGCACTGTAGCGTACAACCTCGGCGGCAGTGGCGAATACGAGTGGACTTCGGACGCCTTGATTGACGGTCAGCAGTATCGGTTCTGCGTTCGCAGCTATGCCACAGATGCCGGCGAATCTCTAAATACCGATTATGTGGCCGCAATTGCTGATTCCGGCGGGCCTCTTGCCGTCACGGGGCTACTCGCAAGCTGGGAGGCCTATTGAGATGATCAGCGAGGCGATGAAGCAGAGTGCTCAAAGCGACCAGGCCGCAAGAAGAGAGCGTCTTAGCTCACCAGAGGTGATCCAGAAGTCAAGGGCGGTGAGGCATCCTGAAAATGGTATTGTCCGATTAGCCAAAACCAAGGAATCTGCTACCGACAATGATCATATTACATGTAACTTGCTGGATATGCACGGTTCAGAGATAACGAGCGGATGGGGGGCAGGCATAGAGGTCTATTGCACAATAATGAACGGTGCCGCGTTGAACGAGGCGGCTCCCCGATTGGAAACAAATAAGCTTCTCCCCGTCTCATATATATATGACCACTGGCGATGCACCACGGTATTTGATACGGATGAAGAGTGCGTGTGTGAGGAGCCACCATAATGTCAAAGTTACAACGCAATCCAAGCACTGGTAAACTGATGCGTAATCGTGTTACTGGGAAATTGATGCGAGCTATTACACCTGTTTATGGAGATAACTGTGAGAATTGTCCTATCCCCCCAGAAACACCGTATCAAGTTGCAGTGACATTTTCAGGCATAATTGTGTGTACTGAATGTACACGTTATCATATTGGTGGTTATGTTTATGCCAAATGGAGTTTTCTTTTCGATCCAAATAATACGTGGGTTTTAACACAAAAAGGGAATAATGCGTGTGCGTGGGGACGTATAATTGAAGATGCCATTCATGTGAGAAGATACCTCGATGGAGTATGTTCGGAAGAGTATTTTTACGATGAGTTTGACATGGATGTTAGAATCTGGATCGCTAACGGTGTACCTGGTGCAGTATTAACGATGACAACGTATGTTCCTCCTCCAGAACCAGAATCGTTTAATTCGCTGTTTTATTGTCCAGCGTATTCACCTGCAAGTGGTTGTCTAAATAAATCAGGACTGTCTAATATCAATACGTGCGGAAATAATTATATAGTAAGTGATTCCGGAACTGCTGTTGTTGTAGAAGTATAATGAAATGCTGCAAAAAAGCAAAACAGGCTGCCGTAACATTAACACACATCGCACAAGGTTACAGTCGTCTTGTGCGAGTTAAAAAATATGAGTTCACGGATGACCGAATACGAGTGTGTCGGAAATGTGATCAGAATTACTGGATTGGCCGGGCTTTATTTTGCTCGATCTGTAAGTGTTTCGTTCCTGCTAAAGCAAGAGTCGAGGGTGCGAAATGCCCTTTAGGCAAGTGGGAGAACGAGGATTAAACAGTCAGTAAATACCATTCAATGGTTGCTTAATCACTGTTCTAAGGCTGTCTTTTTCAGAAAAAACACGGAATAATTAAAAAACCAAGAAAATAATAAAAATCCGCACTTTATCATTTTTTTAATTTCGCCCGCCCCGATTTCCTTTTTTCCCACCTCACCAGGTGTCCACCGCATTCGCCATTTACCCGCATTTTTCGCCAAATACAAACGGAAACTACACCGACGACAGGGTGCGGATATGCCAGAAATGCGAGAAGAACTATTGGCTCGGTCGGGCCTTATTCTGTTCGATATGCAAGTGTTTCGTCCCGGCTAAAGCAAGAGTGGAAGACGAGAGGTGCCCTTTAGGCAAGTGGGATAATCGGGTTAAACACTGATTAACGGTCCTTCACAGGCTCGTTAAACTGAGTTTTCATTGATAAAAAAAGAAATTTGGAAAAGTTTTTATTTTTTCATTTTTTCTCACTCTCGCGTCAACATTTGCTTTTTTCCCACCCTACCAGGTGTCCACCCCTTCCGCCATCTTCCCGTAACTTTCGCCATTTAGAAACGGAAACTACATAGAAACGGAAACTACAAACGGAAACTACAATGGGGTTTCAAATCAACGATCGTGTTT
>JAGMDR010000368.1 GCA_023128595.1 Planctomycetota bacterium
TCGGCAACAGTCTTTTTAGCCATTTTTGCACACCCATATTTAGCCCCGCGGTGCGCGCCGGGGCCCTAACTTCACGATTTGGAGTTCCGGATTCGATATCGGAACTACATCTTTGCCATTTTCTCCATAATATCGACGCTGCGGTTCGAGTAGCCCCACTCATTGTCGTACCAGCTTATGATCTTAACGGTCCTGCCGAGGACCATTGTGCACAACGAATCAAACGTACTCGAGGCCGGGTCGTTGACAATGTCACTGCTGACAATCGGCTCGTCGCAATAGACCAGAATGCCCTTCATCGGTCCCTGGGCTGCGGCTTTGACCGCCGCGTTCACAGCATCAACGGTAACGTCCTTCTTGACGTTGACCACGAGGTCAACGATACTGCCCACGGGAATAGGCACGCGAATGGCCATTCCGTCGAGCTTGCCGGCGAGATCCGGGATGACCTTGCCGATGGCCTTGGCCGCGCCGGTGGTCGTGGGGATAATGTTCACCCCGGCGGCACGGGCACGACGCAAATCGCTATGGATCATATCGGCCACACGCTGATCGTTCGTGTAAGCGTGAATGGTCGTCATAACGCCCTGCTCGATACCGAACGTGTCGTTGAGGACTTTGGCCACGGGCGCCAGGCAGTTGGTTGTGCAGCTTGCGTTCGATACGCACTTGACGGAGCTGGTGAGCTGCTCATCGTTGACGCCCAGGACGATTGTCGCATCGATCTCGTCCTTGGCGGGAACGCTCAGCATCACCTTTTCGGCGCCGGCCTTGATATGGTCCGCATAGCCGCCCTTGGGTGACTCGGCCAGGCGAAAGAGGCCCGTTGATTCGAGAACGATCTTCGCGCCCATGTCCTTCCAGGGCAACTCGGCCGGGTTCCTGACGGCGAGGACCTTGATGGGCTTGCCGTTGATGACCAGTTCGCCGTCGCCGGCCTCGACCGTCCCGTCCCATTTGCCCATCACCGAGTCGTATTTGAATAGATGCGCAAGGCTCTTGGCGTCGGCCAGGTCGTTGACGGCGACCAGCTCCAGGTCGCCTTGTCTTTGCATGATGATTCTTGCCACGGCCCTTCCGATTCGCCCGAATCCGTTAATTGCCACCTTTGTTGACATTTCTAAATCTCCTTTTTTAGTACTGTAAATGCGGTTTTCCTACCATTTTTATTGTTTCATCAAGAGTTTTGCAAAATTGCAGGTTAGGCCTACTTAGAAAGGAAAAAATCGTTTCTTGATTTTTTCTTTTCAACGGCAATGTATTATGGCATAAACACTTAGGTAATTATTGAAGAAAATCATAAAGAAGATTTTCTTCAACAATATAGGCCTAACCTGCAATTTTGCAAAAGTTCAGTTTCACCGTGAACGAGTCAGCTACTTTATTTCTAAGCCCAGCGGCTGTCAAGAGTTTATTGCCAACAATTAAACACTTGCCCAAAAAACTTCGCCGTCGATTCAGAACGCCGCGGTGTGGCTAATTTTCCTGGCACAGTATAAGGTTCTTCCTGACAAAGGATTACGCGCTCCGTCATTGCGAGCGCAGCGAAGCAATCTCTGTCATTCACAAACGGGAGATTGCCACGGCCTTTTTCAAAGGCCTCGCAATGACAATAGTGGCCTTGTTACGCTCGTGAATGGGATTTTGACAAGGCTGAAATCGTTTGCCAGAAAATCCGGCCACACCCGAACGCCGCGGGGCCGTATTATTCGGTTGACAGGGCGGGATTTTTTGAGTAACAAGGCAGGTATGAATTCTTGGTTGAGTTTTCTAATAACTCGGGTGACGTGCTTTTTTCATACATGTCCGAACAGGAAGGAGTAGTATTCATGAACAAACAAGCGAGATTCATTGCAGCGTTCCTCTGTTTCTTGGCCGTGTTATGCACCTTGTCGGCGGCGAAGGCCCCGCCGCCGCAAGAGGCCAAGCAGATCCTTGATGCCGCCGGTGTCAAAGGGGGGCTGATTGTCCACCTCGGCTGCGGGGACGGAAAGCTCACGGCCGCTCTGCGCGCAAACGATAGCTACATTGTCCACGGCCTGGACACAGACCCGCAGAATGTGGCAAAAGCCCGCGAGCATATTGCATCCCTGAACTGTTATGGGAAAGTCTCCGTCGATCGCCTAACAGGTAACCGCCTGCCGTACATCGACAACCTCGTCAACCTCGTTGTCTCCGACCGGCCGAAGGCCGGTATGATCAGGCCCGCCGGTGGCGGGCTCGGCAAGGTCTCGATGGATGAGGTTAGGCGTGTCCTGGCTCCCAACGGCGTCGCATACGTCAAGAGAGACGGTCTCTGGACCAGGACCGTCAAGCCTTGGCCCGAGGAGATAGATGAATGGACGCACTACCTGCATGATCCGCAGGGGACTATGGTCGGCAAGGACAAGATTGTCGGGCTGCCGCGGAGGCTTCAGTGGGTAGGCGGTCCAAAATGGCTTAGAAACCACGATTTCATGTCGAGCCTCAATGGCATGGTCTCAGCGAACGGGCGTGTCTTCTACATCATTGACGAAGGGCTCAGGAAGCATATCTACCTGCCTGCGAGGTGGAAGGTAATCGCACGGGATGCCTTCAATGGGACAATTCTGTGGAATCGACAAATCGAACAATGGTCTGCTCACACGTGGCCTTTCAAGAGCGGCCCCGGCCACCATCCGCGACGGATTGTGGCATTAGGCGATAGAGTCTATGTAACGCTCGGTATCAACGCGCCGCTCAGCGCGCTGGACGCTGCTACCGGAAAGACTATACGCACGTACGATCAAACCAAAGGCACGGCCGAGATAGTGCTCTGCGATGGAGTGCTGTTTCTGGTTGTGGACCGGGATAAGGACGTATTGCCGTATAAGCATGCCTCAGCCAATCGAGGGCAAGAGCGGGATCGGGTCAACCGGGAGTTCGGCTGGTCCAAGGACAGCGCCACCCGCCTTGTGACGGCGGTCTCGGCGGATAGCGGCGAAGTGCTATGGAAGCACGAGAATCGCATCGCTCCGTTGACTCTGGCCGTCCGGGGAAAACAAGTTTTCTTCTTTGACGGAGAGCACGTAGTAGCGCTGGACCGAGACAGCGGTGACCGGCAATGGGTTTCCGAAGAAGCAGGCGGCTGGACCATACCCGGAACCGGATATGCACCCAGACTCATCGTAGGCGACGGCGTAGTAATACTATCGACAAAAGAAGGGCTTAAAGGCGGCCGTCTGGCGGGGCTCTCGGCGAGAACCGGAGAAATTCTCTGGAGATCAGAGCAGCTCAAGTCAGGTCACTGGTCACCGGAGGATGTGTTCTTGATTGACGGCCTGATATGGACGGCTCAGACAGGCGGCAGCCAAAGCACCGGAACTCACTTTCAAGCTGTAGATGCCAAGACCGGCCGGACAAAGCACGACTTTGTGGCCGATCAGATCGAGGCCTTCTTTATGCACCAGCGCTGCTATCCGGGCCGTGCCACCGAGCGATATATTATGACTTCCGGCACCGGGACCGAGATGCTTGAATTGGGCACAAAGCGATGCGAGCTGCATCACTGGCTGAGGGGCAGTTGCATCTACGGGATCATGCCGGCCAACGGATTGCTGTATAAGCCGCCTGATACCTGCGCCTGCTTCTATCAGTCGAAACTGCCTCACTTCTGCGCCCTGGCCCCGCCGAGCGGGAAATCCAGGGCCGCTGCATCGAGCGAAGGTCGTCTGGAAAAAGGCCCGGCCTACGGGGACCTTAAGCGCCGAACCGCCGGGCCGAAATCCGATTCCTGGCCGACCTACAGGCATGATGGCTCACGCAGCGGTGCGACAGAAACAGCGGTATCGGCAAAACTGAGCGAAGTCTGGCAAACCGACATCGGCGGCAGGTTGAGCACGATAACCGCTGCCGACGGCAAGCTGTTCGTAGCGGCCATAGACCGACACACTCTCTATGCACTCGATGCCAATTCAGGCAAAAAGATGTGGTCTTACACTACAGGAGGCAGGGTGGATAGTCCTCCGACGATTCATAATGGTCGGGCCATATTCGGCTGTGCGGACGGCTGGGTGTATTGCCTCAAGGCCTCCGACGGGAAACTGGCCTGGCGTTTTCGCGCTGCGCCCGGAGACGACAAGCTCCTGTCCTATCAGCAGATCGAGTCGGTCTGGCCGCTTCACGGAAGCGTGCTTGTGCGGGACGGAGCGGCGTACTGTCTGGCCGGACGCAATGCGTTCGTGGACGCAGGAATGCGACTTGTTCGTTTGGATTGCGCCACGGGAGAGCTACTTTCCGAGACCGTGCTCGATGATAAGGACCCGCGCACGGGCAAAAACATCCAAACACTGATGGCGGGCAAAGCAGTGCCCGTTGCAAACGAGGACCTGTTCTCCTGCGACGGCAGCCACATCTACATGGCCGCGCAGAAGTTTGACCTGCAGGGCAGACGGCTTGACCTCGATGTTGCCCGAGGCAAAGAGAGAGACCAAGCCGGCCCAGGCAGACACCTGTTTTGTCCCACCGGATTCTTGGATGAGGCGTGGTTCCATCGCTCGTACTGGATCTACGGCAAGAACGCCGGCGAAGGACACGGGGAATATACCGTACCGAGAAATTTTGCCCCGGTCGGGCGAATCATGGTCTTCGACGACTCCAAAGTTTACGCATTTTTTGCTCAGAACGTCGGCAATAATATCAATCCGCGAACGTCTTACACTTTGTACGCAGCCGACAAGGATCGTCCTGCGCAGATAGAAAGGGCTGTGAGCACAGCCAATACTAATACAAAAAAGAAGAAACGAAGAGCGAAGCCGGCGGCGCCACGGGGCAAGGTCATCCGCTCCTGGGAGCTGGACAAGCCCGGGCTGCTGGCTAATGCGATGGTCCTGGCCGGTGCGAACCTGTTCCTGGCCGGCCCCCCCGACGTTGCCGACGAGGAAAAGACTCACGACTATGTCTTCGGAGCCAATGACCAAATCAATCGGCAGATGCGCCGGCAGGAACAGGCGTGGCTGGGCAAAGAAGGGGCGCTTCTTGCTGTCGTCTCCGCGGACACAGGCCAAAAGCTCTTGGAATACAAGATCCCTGCAATTCCTGTCTGGGACGGTATGATCGCGGTCAATGGCCGGCTGTACATCTCGACCTTAGACGGTCGGCTGCTGTGTATGGGCAAGAAGAAGTAAGCGAAATGGAGGTTGTCATGCAGATTATCCGAACAAAGATAAATTGGCTTACCATAACTGTTGTTCTCGTATTGGCGTTGATGGCGGTTCCCGGTTGGGCCGATGTCGAGCGAGCGCGGCAGATCCTGGACGCTACCGGCGTAAAGGGTGGGCTGGTCGTTCACATCGGCTGTGGGGACGGAAAGCTCACGGCCGCCTTGCGTGCGAATGATAGTTTCATCGT
>JAGMDR010000369.1 GCA_023128595.1 Planctomycetota bacterium
GCCGCTGCGACCTAAGGCCAAGTAAAAATCAGGAGAAATTAGGGTTCATCCGGTTAATGCGTAGGTGGCCTGACAAACCAGGCCCTCGGACTTGTCTGGAGAGAAAAATCGTTTGGGCAGAGGGCCAAATTAGGGCAACCAGGGGGGTAATTTGGACCTCTGGGGCCCCGAACGATTTTTCTCGGTCTTCCGAGTCGCGAAATACACCTATCCATTATTCGGAAGAACCAAAAAAAGGACAAGCGCCTTGGTAATGCCACTTGTCCTTGTCTTGAAATTGGTAAAGCGGGCCTTGCGCCGTCAGCAGTAGTCCACCGACGGACCCCCTGAATTCTTGTTCAATCTTCTTCTTCTTCAACCTCCGAAGCGGAGGCTTCGGTTTCCGTCGCCTCGCCCGTCTCAGCCGGGCCCGAACGCGATGCTCGAGCTTCAAGCTGATCGAGCGTCGTCATTATACTGCTTATCATCTCCTGAGTATTACTCCGGACTTCTTGCACCTGCTTCTGTAGTTTGGCCTGGTTCTGCTCCACTGCATTCATAGAAGCGGCCAATCCCCGGACGTCCCTTTGAATCTTCTCTTCGAATTCAATCTGTCCCTGTCCGACGACTTCTATAATATCGGCAAGGTTGTGCGTGTCATTTCGAAGAAGCTCCTGCAATTTCAACAGGTTTTCTTCGAGCGCGCCCACGCTGACCGCTACTTTCTGGACGTTGTTCTCGATGCTTTCAATCTCCTGCTGCTTTTCGTGCTGATTCTGCTCGATGGCGGCGACATTCCCGGCCGTCTGCTGCCTGTCGTTTTGCACCGTCTCTTCGAGTTTTGCCTGGGCATCGGCAAGGGCCACCAGGTCCGCGGCAACTCTTTCTGTGCTCGTCTGCACGTTTTTGATTTCGGTCCGCAGTTTGGCCTGGGTCGCTTCAATCGCAGCTACCGTGCTTACCAATGTCCGGTTGTTGTTCCGGATCATTTCCTCGAGCTTTGCCTGTTTGTTTCCAAGAGCGCCGATGTCGGCAGCCACCTTCTGCGTTCCACTTTGCACGTCTTCAATCCCGGCCTGCAGGTTCTGCTGCTTCTGCTCAATCGCAGCCATTTTATCGGTCATTTGCAGGTCATTGGCCCGGACCATCTGTTGCAGTTTCGCATGTTCACCGGCGACGGCGGTTATATCGGCCGCCAATTGCTGACTGCTGTCTCGAATGCTCTCGAGGGCGCCTTGCAGGTCCTGCTGGTTCTGTTCGATACGCCCTGCAATTGCGCCTGTTTGCTCCGCATTTAACTCCACCAGTGCCTGCAGTTTGAGCTGGTTCTCTTCGATCCTGGCCATCTGCTCACCGCATCCGGTCAAACTCAAACTGACCGCTGCTATGACCACAGCCAGAGCCGCTCTGGCCACAAATGCCCTTGCGTCGAGTCTTTTTTTCTTGTTCATTTCCGACCCCTTTGCTTTCTAAACGTGTTGAATTCTTGGTTATGCACAGCCCAAAGATTGAGCAGCCACGATTACTACCGGCGAAAACTGCATCGCCCGCACGTGGCATCGGCATCCTGCCGATGATTTCGAAAACACGGGCACGATGCCCGTGCCACAACGGCGCTTCTATGCCAAAGAGCAGACCGCCCGCTTATTCTATCGGCAGAAACAGTACTGGAACTTTACATTTTATAGGACGAACGGTAACTGCTCTCAAGAAAGAAATGCTTGGCAGTTTGATGAAATTAGCATTAAATGGGGCTCTGAGCCTGATTGTCCATTCGAGGTAAATTGCTATGAAAAGATTTGTGCTTAGTCTTGCTGTTTTGGCACTTGTCGGGCAGGCACAGCAGTACAGCGGCGATTTGAAGCCTGCCTGGGCAAGGAGCTTTGAGCCGCCAGGGGTGTGCAGCGCCGTGACGGCCCACAATATGCGCACCCTCGTTCAACTGTATCTTTATACAAAAGACAACACGTACCTTCGGCCTATCCCGGCGGCGATTGAATGGCTGGAGAACTCCAACGTCGGTCAGAATCTATGGGCGAGACTGTACGAGGTCGGGACCAATAGGCCAATCTACGGCGACCGAATGGACGGCAACAAGATTCACTACGACTACGATAAGCTCAGCCTCAAAGAGCGAACCAGCTACGCCTGGCAGGGCGAGTACGGCATAGGCAGCACCATCAGCTACTATCGCAGGTGCAAGACCGTTGGCGCCGATGCCTATCAAGCCAGGCAGCAAAAAAACGCTCTCACGGCAAGCGCGGAGACAGCGTGCAAAGAAGGCCGAGCCGTCTGTCCAAAAGGTTATCGCGGCCCTTGATGACAAAGGTAGATGGGTCACTAACGATACAATCTCATGCCAGAGCTTTGTCAGGAATTTCTCGGTGCTGTGCGACTACTTAGACTTAGCACAACCGGCCAAGTGACCCAGATTCGAGTGAGGCCCAAAGGCCCGGCTGCGAACCTTGGCGTCGCAACGTTTGTCGCTGTTGCTCATCACAGGCGGGGCGGCGCAGGCGAATCTGCTGCAAGGCTGACTGATTTATTCGACAATTCCGTGGCCGTCCGCAGTCTTGGTCCTTGTCCTTGCCCGGCGATTGTCCGCGGCCGGAGTAGCGCCGAAGAACATCGAGCATCGCGGTATTTGCACTTGACATTTTTTGCGGTGGGGGCGATATTACTCTCAGAACATACATAGCACAATCTCTTGCATTGGGAGTCCGTGAAAATGGCAGGACTATCGAAAGTCAGGTTTCTTTGCGTATTGCTGCTTATCGCCGGCGTGGTTATGGTACCCTCGGCAATCTGCAAGCCGATTGAATCGGCCAACGCGCGGACTCTCGTGCCGCTGAGCTCGCTGGATTTGAGCAAGATGACGGCCGGCTGGGGCGAGCCTGTAGCCGACAAGTCGGTTCAGCAAAAGCCGATGTCTATCGGCGGCCAAAAGTTCGACAAAGGCGTCGGCACCCACGCACACAGTGCGATGTATATCGACTTAGCAGGCGGCTCGAAGAGCTTCTCGGCCTACGTGGGAGTCGACGACGAGGTCAACGCCAACATAGGCAGCATCGAGTTTCGCGTCTATGGCGACGGCAAGCTCCTATGGACCAGCGGCGTAATGAAGGCCGGCCAGCCAGCTAACAGGCTGGACGTGGATGTCACAGGCGTCAAGATACTGATACTAATCGTCAACTCAGCCGGTGACAACATCCATTACGACCACGCCGACTGGGCCGAGGCGACGTTCGAGGTCACCGGAGCCAGGCCCAAAGCGATAGACCCGCCGGTCATCAAGGAGGAGAAGATTATCCTCACACCCAAACCCGGGCCGGGGCCGCGGATCAACGGCCCGAGCGTGTATGGCTCTCGACCGGGAAGACCTTTTCTCTATCGCATTCCCTGCACCGGCACCAGGCCGATAGCGTTTGAGGTAAACAAGCTCCCCTTGTCTTTGAAGTTAGACAAAGAAACAGGCATTATCACCGGCCAATCGCCGAAAAAACCAGGCAAATACAAAGTAACTTTGACGGCCTCCAACTCGCACGGCAAGGCCCGGCGTGATTTCGCGATCGTCGTCGGAGATACTCTGGCCCTGACCCCGCCCATGGGCTGGAATCACTGGTACACCTGGTACAACAGGATTACCGACCGCCATCTTCGCCAGGCTGCCGATGTGATGATCTCTTCCGGCATGGCCGACTACGGATACCGGTACGTCAATATCGACGACTGCTGG
>JAGMDR010000037.1 GCA_023128595.1 Planctomycetota bacterium
CATGGCTTGATGATTATACGTTAACAGGACCGGTTGCTAAATAATGTAGTTATTATTTATCGGGTGCCTGGGAAAAGTCTCAGGCGGGCGATAACGTTTTCCTCGTGTGAGAGCAAAACGGACGCAGCCGTTTGCTGTTCTTGCTTAATTTAACAGGAGAATATGATGACTAGAAAAAAACGAATCAGAACAGTTTTAACCCTCGCAGCCGTGGCGCTGGCAATCCTCGCCACCTCGGCCAACGCCGCGACGATCTCTACTAGCGCTACGGCACCCGTAGTCGGTGGAGCAGATATCGCAAGTTACGAAACACATACTAATCAAGATAAGTGGTGGCCCCAAGCTGCCGGCGCCTATGGAAACCCTAGCAAAACGGTGGGCCAAACGTTCACGACCGGCGGCTCGGCTGTCCTGCTCAACGCTTTTACGTTCCAGATCAGAGAGGCCACAGAGCCTACGAAAGAGTACACCATTCGCGTTGGCACGGTCACGGAATCGACGTTTACCGAGATTGGCTCCGAGACGGCCACTCAGAGCGTTGCCAACGCCGCTGATGCCTACTGGAGCTGGACGCTTGATTCACCAGTGCTCTTGTCGGCTAACACGGTTTACGGTGTTGATGTCGGCTTGAACTCCAGTACCTCGGCGTGGGAGACTGGAATTCCGTATGTGTACTATACTGCCGACGTTTACGCGGGTGGCACGCGCTTCCGGTCCGGTACCGCTGGATATGGCGTTGGCGATACCACCATGACCCAAGTGTCCGGAGACAGGGTTTTCCATCTCGATCTGTCGACCGCCGATCCGAATCTTCCTTCTGTGGATGCCGGCGCCGATATGATTACCTGGTCAGGTCAAGCGGTACCAATGGATCCGAACATTGTTGAAGCGCCTGGGTCGGACTGGACGAGCTTGACATATCTCTGGACTGCCGAGCCTAACGGTATCGGCGATCCTAACCTTGATGTTGCAATCACTGACGCTGATGAAGAAGATGCATCGGTTACGATTACCAAAACTGCCCCTACGGGCGATGCGACTGTCGTTACGATGACACTTGCGGTTAACAACGAAGGTACGGTTGAGCCGCCTGTGGAAGATACCATGACGATTGACGTCTATGATGATGCCTGTCTGGCGGCGAAAGCCGCTGGTCCGGTGGAGCTTGATCCAACTGACATTGACGGGAATTGTATTACAAACTTCGAAGATTTTGCTGTAATGGCCACAACATGGCTTGATGATTATACATTAACAGAACCGGTTGCTAAATAATGCAGTTATTATTTATCGCCCCGCCTGGGAAAAGTCTCAGGCGGGCGATAACGTTTTACTCGTGTGAGAGCAAAACGGACGCAGCCGTTTGCCGTTCTTGCTTAATTTAACAGGAGAATATGATGATTACACAAAACAGAATCAAGACCGTTTTAATCCTCGCCGTCGTGGCGCTGGCAGTCTTCGCAGGACCGGCACAGGCGGGTCCACTGGAGGGCGAACTCGGTATCCTGACCGCTGACACCTTAGCGGGCAACAATCCCGCCACTGGCGCCCCATGGGCGGTTGGGGATCAATATCGCTTCGCTTTTCACACGAGCGCGAAGACCACCGCAACGTCGGCTGATATAACCACTTACAACGCGTGGGTGCAAGGTCTCGCCGACGCCAGCACTGCTTATGACATCGGCGCAGACGATGGCGTTACTTGGAAGGTCATCGGCTCGACAGACGAAGTGGACGCAAGAGACAACACCTCGACCAATCCGACCGTTGACGGGTCCGGCCATGCCATATTTCTTTTGGACGGTAGTACTGTCGTAGCCAACGACTACGCAGACTTATGGGACGGGGAAATTCAGAATATAATCAACATTACTGAACAGGGAACTGAGTGGGCGTTTTGGCCGTTTACCGGCACATACTTGGATGGTACCAAAGCACCGGGTCATGCCACTTCATTCGCCGCTTTAGGTGGGGGCAGTCAGATTCATCAGGGGAAAGCATCCGTAACTACCGAGTGGATTTGGCGGACGTGGACTGGGGATCCGCCTGATACCGAGCTGCCCATTTATGCTTTATCGGACCCCTTGGTTATCGTTGGCCAGACTGATCCGAACCTTCCTTCTGTCGATGCCGGCAACGACTGGATTACCTGGTCAGGTGAACCTGTAGCATTGGATCCGAACGTTGTTGAAAAGGAGGGGTCGGACTGGACGGACTTGACCTATGCCTGGAGTGCGGACCCTAACGATGGTGTTGAATTCTCAGATCCTGACGCTTTAGCTCCAACGGTTACGATTACCAAAGCTACCGACAACCCGTCCATCGTTACGTTGACACTCGCGGTTAACAACGAAGGCAGGCTTGAGCCGCCTGTAACAGATTCCATGACGATTGACGTGTACGATGATTCCTGTCTGGCGGCTGTTGACTTGGGTCTGGCGGTGTTTGATCCAACTGATTTGGACGAGAATTGTATTACAAACTTCGCAGATTTTGCTGTAATGGCCACAACATGGCTTGATGATTATGCGTTAACAGGACCAGAACCTAAATAATGTAAATGACGTAAATAATGTAGTTCTTACTTATCGGGCGCCTGGGAAAAGTCTCAGGCGCCCGATAACGTTTTGCGTCATCGATTTGCTCGAACAGCAAAGAGAAGCCCCCTTCGTTTGGACCGCGCCGTGTTTATAGCCGATTTGGCGCGGGGTCCGGGGGCTAAGCGGGGGCGGCGTGGAAAGGAAAGAACCCCCGGTGAAACCGGGGGCTGATATGGAACGACCTTTGTCAATGGTTTATATTTTGATTTTTTGTGTTACATTTTTTTGAACACTTGAAGGTGCAGGCTTCGCTCAGGGCCAAAGGCTTTTTGCGCTCAGAATGACATCCATCAATTGACCTATGACAGAAAACAACGAATCACGCTTGTACAGGGACTAACTAAAGTAGATTCTCTCTGTACCAGCCTATTGCCTTGTGGAGCCCCTCCTCAAAGGAGGCTACCGGCTGAAATCCTACAAGTTCCTGAGCGAGCGTGATGTCGGCAAGCGAGTGCTTTACGTCACCGAGGCGTGGGTCGGTATAGACAGGCCCAACATTCTTGCCGACAGATGCGTTAATCATATCAATAATTTCATTTACAGTTACGGCCTGACCGCAGGCGATATTAACCACCTCGCCTGCGGTGTGGTCGGCCCTTGCGGCAAGCAGATTGGCCTCGACAACGTTGTCAATGTATGTGAAATCCCTGCTCTGCTCACCGTCACCGTAGATCGTCGGCGGCTCGTCCTTCAATATAGCCGTTACAAAAGCCGGTATGGCGGCGGCATACTGACTTGTCGGGTCCTGATACGGACCGAAAACGTTGAAGTACCGCAGCGAAATAGTCTCAAGGGCGAAGACCTCATAGAACACCGAGCAATAGTGTTCGCCGACAAGCTTGGCCACTGCATACGGAGAGAGCGGGGTCGGGCGCATCGTCTCGACCTTCGGCAGCGTGGGCGTATCACCGTAGGCCGATGAGCTCGCAGCAAATACAAAGCGTTTTATGCCCGCATCGCGAGCGGCTAACAGGAGTGTGAACGTCGCATCGACACAGTGCCTGTGCGTAGCGGCGGGGTCGTCAACGCTGCGCGGCACCGAGGACAAAGCACCCTGGTGCAAAACAACGTCAATATCCTTCATAGCCGCACGGGCGACCTGCTCATCGCCCATATCGGCCTGGATAAACTCAATGGCGTCCATGATATCGGCAAGATTGCTCTTCTTACCGGTGAGCAGGTTGTCAATGACCCTTACAAAGCAGCCCTGCGAAACCAGTTTTCTACAGATATTCGAGCCGATGAAACCTGCTCCGCCGGTAACCAAGAACTTATCCATCAAACAAGCCCCTCAAAAAAGAATGCGCATAGAAAGGACCCCACTTGAGTCGTGGGGTCCCGTATGAGCAATCGTAACTTTCATTTGGTATTCAATCCCAAAGCGCTCATCGCAGCATTTGGGAATCCGCCTACATCGATGGTCCGGCAAGCTGCAATTTCTCCTGATATCTCGTGTAGGACTTGAACTGCTCCTGGAAATAGCCGCCCTTCAACACAGGCGCGCCTAAGAGCACACAGCCGACCACGTTGGCATCCACGTTCTGCATCTCGCGAATAGTCCTCTGAGCGGCGCCTCTTCTTGTGGCGAGAGCATTGAAAACCAGGACCGTAGCATCAGCAAGTTTGGCCAGGACCTTGGCATCACTGATCAACAGAACCGGAGGACTGTCAATGATTACATAATCGTAGTTGTTCCTCTGCTCCTTCAGCAGTTCGTCCATCCGAACACTGCCGAGCAGCTCAGCCGGATTGGGAGGCAGCAATCCTGCATCAATTATGTCAAGCCCCTCGATGCCGCTGGACCTTATCGCTTCCTGCGTACCGCACTGACCTACAAGCAGACCGCTCAATCCGAAGCCGACACTCAAGCCCCCTTCATCGAGGTCGCCGGTCTGCCCCTTGGGGAAGAGCCTTTCCGAAGTCGGCTGCCTGAAATTGGCGTCTATCAGCAATACCTTTTTATCCTCAGCGACAAACGCTGTAGCGAGATTAACCGCTACTGAAGTCTTGCCGTCACCGGGTGAGCCGCTGGTAACAAGCAGAACCTTGACAGACTCTCCGGTGCCGGAGAGCTTCAGGTTCGTCCGGCATTGTCTGTACGATTCGCTTAAGATCGAATAAGGCGCCTGACTGACAACTCGGCAAAGATCAATCCCTCGAACCTGACGATCTTCAGATGCATCGGGAACCACGCCCAGCAGCGGGATGTGTAGATACTTACTGACGTCTCTCGGGGTGCGCACCTTGTCGTCGGCCAGTTCAATTAGAAAGGCAAGTCCTATACTAAGCAGAAAGCCCAGTACCGTTCCGCCGGGGAACCATACCCACCACTGTCGAGAAAACGGCATCCGTAGCGGTTTTAGAGCAGCCCCCAGGGCACGCACCTTAGGTGTTTCAGGGTCACCAGCTATTATGTTGAGTTTCTCCATCTGTTTCTTGATTTCATCGAGCATCGCGACTCTTTCATCCCTTATCTTCGCTCCTCGCTGGTACTGTACGAGGTCATTATCAAGATCTCTCTGTTTTGCCTCGGCCTCCGCCCGCATTCTTTCGAGCTCGTCATACCTTTCCTTCAAGATGACCACCCTGTCGACGGCATTTTCGAGATTTGCGTTCCTGGTCTGTTCACCAATCGCGTCAGCCCGTGCATCCCTCCCGGCCTTGATTTCCTCCCTGTACTCCTGCAGTTGTCGGACCTCTCTGTGATTCTCCCCAAACTTTGTGAGCATGCTTTCAATTCGTGCGTCAGTGAATGCGATCTGCTGAGCGAGTGCGACCATAATGGGATCTAGCTCGATCATGTGTTCAATCTGCACGGGTAAGGGACCCTCCTGGGCCAATTCTTCGAGAACCTTTATGTCGGCCTCAAACTGTTTGATTGCCAGCTCAAGATCGTTCTTCGCAAGTTCCAGTTGGTCCAGTATGAGGGTGACTGTGTTCTTGAAATAGCGCCCGATAGACCTTTCAAGGCCGCTCATCTCGGATATACGGCGAATCTCATCCAGGCTGTTTTCAGCATCATGTAGTCCCCTTTCGACAATTACTCGCTGCTTTTCCAGTTCCGCCTTCTTAAGCAGGACCTCCTGCTGCTTTGTTAGCCCTTGCGAACTAATAAACATAGCCACCATTTCGTTGACTATGTCCTTTGCCTCGTCGGGATCGCGGCAGGTCATCGATACCTCAATGTAGTCGGCGTCTCTGTGGGCGTAAGCACCCAAGTGCTTGGTCAAATACCTGACCCGCTTTTCAAGAGTATCTGCGCGATCATACCAGTCGGTTCCAGTAACGACGTCTCTGGCAAGCAGATCTTGCAAAGTGATCTGCTGCTTCATGTGTTGCGCGACCGACAAACGATGACCATACCTAATATCCCTGCTTACCAGCGGGGTAATAATGGCCATAGGGTCTGTCTGCACAGGCGGGAGCACTTCGATATAGGTCCGGGCCGTGTACTTGGGGAGATACCTTCTTAGGCCCGCGCAGGCTAAACCGCCGACTACTATACCCGCCACAGTCAGAGCAACGATCAGCAGCACGTGGCGACGCAATATTCCAACAATTTCCTTCGGTGACAGTACGGTGTCCGCTGGGGGCCTTGGCCCAACCAACCCTGCTCTCCTGTTGGGAGCTATTGGTTTTTCTTCCGCCATTTTATTCTCCAATCAGAATCAGCTAATTAAAGTAACAACTTATTGCCATCCTATATGGTATATTTCCCATAAGACGCATCACATTGGACACATCACCGGGCAAGCCGTTGAATAGCTTTCTTTATGCGTTCCTTATCTTTATCAGACAACCTGCTCGCTCCAACCTCCAACGCTTGCTTATAAGATTCAAGAGCCCCTGTTTTATCTCCAAGTGCTTCCTTGACCATCCCTAAATGCTCATATACCTCCGGGGCCGTACCGGCTTTCCTCTGCTCATACTGCTGCTGAGCCGCTGCCAAGTGTTCGAGCGCCTCGGCGGTCTTACCATTTTTATACAACACATAGCCATAGGTATCCAGAATGCCCGGCTCATCCGGCGCTGCATTATAGGCCCGTTCAGCATATCTGAGAGCCTCAGCGAGCCTTTCGTTACTGTCTGCAATCATGTACGCCAAATTGTTGAGGACACTGATATTATTCGGCATTTTAGCCAATAAACTTTCGTAATCCGCGATAGCCATTTGAAGATACTTGTTATCGGAGCTTCTTTGGTAAGCGAGGGTCAGGATCTCCGCTTTTTTCACAGTATAATCATCCCTGCGCGGGTTGTTCGGGTCCGTCAGTTGGATGCACTTGTCAATATACGTTATAGATTTGTTATACTGGCCGTTGACCTTCGCCAGATTGAACATAGTGAAATTGGCGGCCAGAGAATCCGGATTTGACTGAAGCTTTTCGGTGCAATACTTCTCAACCTCCTCAGACCCCAGCATCAAGAACATCCGCAGGAGGACCTCAGCGGCAAGCGTCTCATTCGTTTCTGATTCGTCAACCGCCTTTCGGCAATATTCCACAGCGGTTTTCTTGTGGCCAAGCTGCAGCTTTGCCTGAGCCATTCTCAGGTAAGCCAAAGAGGCGTAGTCTGTGTCCAGGTGCTCTTTGGCCAGCTCAGAAACTTCGTCGAGCTTCTCGGGATTCCAATTCCCCGTATTTGGCACGCCGGCTTCGAGGATAAGCGCCCTCATATACCCATCAAATGCGGATGCATACAAGGCATCAAATCGCAAGCCTTTGTTATCCCGCTGGCGATACACCTCGCTCTTTATCTGATAAGATTTCGCGTATAGTTGCTCTGCCCTGTCAAATTCTCGTGTCTGAAGGGCAAATGCCCCGGCGCGATTAAGCCAGAACACACTGGATGGAAACTCCTTCAGCGTGTCGTCGTACAACTTCTTCAGCGGTCCTTCTTTCTCGAGCCGTAAGTAAGTCTCTTCAAGCAGCAATCTGGCTTCCAATGGAGCACCAGGTGCCTCTAATGCAATTTTGAGCTCCCTTATGCCATCTTCAGATCGCTTAGCGCGCAGATAGGCCTTGGCCAGAACAATCCGTGTGATAGACTCATCCGACAACGACTTGCTTTTCCTGAGGTCATTGATCGCGTTGGGCATGTCTCCGGCGTAAAAGTGTATTTCTCCTCTCAGCCGCCAGCCCGAAGCGCTGTCGGGATTACTCTCAAGATATCGATTCGCCAACTCCAACGCCGTGGGCAGTTGCCCTTTTCTCATTGCCAGCCAAGCCCGCAGCAAGAGCGTTCTGGGTTCATCCGGATGGCTTTCCGTAAAGCTTTGCAATTTCAGTCCGGCCTCTCTGACCAGGCCCACGCGCAGGAAAGACTGAATTTGAATTAGATAGTTGTCAACGCTTGGATCAAGGGATATGAGCTCTTGAGAATATTTCGCAGCAGCATTTGCGTCGCTTGTTTTTTCAGCAATGAGCAGCAGGCCCCTTACCACATTGGTGTTACTTGGCTTACTCTGACGTAACTGCTTCAAAATCTTTTCTGCCTCCGGGTATTGACCTCGCCGAAAATAATGACTCCAGAGCAGCTCATTCTCTTGCAAGTCGGTCAGAATTTGTTCAAGCTCTTGGTCTCGGCCCATGGCCCGCAATAATTCTGCATAATAACGGAGGACCAACCTATCTCGCGGCTTAATTTTTCTCGCCTCATCAAGGGCTGATTCGGCGATAGCAAAGAGCGCGTCTCTTTGCTGTTGGTTCGATTGCGCACGAGCGGCCTTTGTCGCCAGCTCACCGAGGCGTATGGCATTCTCAAGAGTCGGGCCGGCTCTTTGCGAGGCCTGCAGGATGGCGATCGCTTTGAGCGGCTCCCTTGGGGCTATGAAGTCAGCGTAAAAGCTGCGCAACTGCACATCGTATGGATTCAGGGCAATAGCCCTTTGCAAAGCGTTCGCGGTCTCATTTATCTGGTCGGACATAACATTTTCACCGGCCTTGCTGGTGCGAAGGTACAGCAGGCGAGCAAATGCTTTGGCAATAAGGCCGTCCAGCGGGTTCAGGTATATCGCTCTGCGAATATCTTCGAGAGCACCACTGTCGTCTCCGAGAGCAGTATTGATATTACTTCTGAGCGAGTAGGCACGCGAGAACACTGGTCGCTGTTTCAGGCATTCATCAATTCTTAGCCGTGCATCTTTGAATTTCCGCCTTGCGTACGCCAAGCGAGCAGCGAATACCTGACCTTGACAACCATCCAGATCGTCACGTCGAACCACATCTTCAACCTGCTCGGCCTGTGCCCAGTCTTTCGTCGCAACCGCTATATCAAAAAGATGGCCCGCAGCGATGGCACGCGGATTCATCTCTTCGGCTTCCTTGAAAACCCATCCACGAGGAGCTTTCTCCTGCGATGCTTCCATATCAAGGACCTTCTTTAGCTCCACAACGGCTTTCTCGAATTGGTCGTTTCTGCGATAGAATACTCCAAGGCGGAGGCTCCGCTCACGAGGCTCGGCAATATTCGAGAGGACCTGCCGCTCGATCTCATTACGTCTTTCTTCCGAAACGTCCCGGGGGTCCGGCTTCGGCTCTGAAAGCACCTGTTTGTAAACGAGAATGCGCGTGTTGTCCGGAAAATGTTGCAAAAATCGATCAACCAGCTCCTTGGCCTTGGCCACCTGGCCCTGCTCAACATAGTGCTTCGAGACACTGATAATGGAACTCTGTTTGACGGAAATTGGCTCGATTGGCAGAAGCATATTCACTAATTGGGCTTCGAGCCGCCTGTAGTCATTCAATTCCTTCTTCATAAACTGAACATCGGCTGCCGAGCCGCCAGGTTCTTCTTCCGGGGCCAGGCCGGTGAGAGTTGGGCCCAGAACCTCCCTGTTTTGCATTCTCGCTATATTCAGTACAGTTCGCCGAATCTTGGCCTGTACAAGTGCGAGACTCAGTTTAATCGAATTGGGGTCATCCTCCGGTCTGTCGGCCAATGCCTCAGTGGCTTTGTCGAATTCTCCTGCACCAATGTAAGTCCTGATGCGAAGTAATTGGCTTCTTGTATTTGGCGCCAATCTCTTCTCGAAAACGTCTATATTCTCTATGGCGTCCGACCACATATTGAATTTCAAAACAGTCTCAACGTAGTCCAGGCGAGCCTCAGGAATGATTTCGGCAATCCCTGAATAAAGAGCGTTTGTCAGGAATTCTGTAACGGCGCCGATTTCAGAAGTATCCTTGAAGACCCTTGCAAGTAAGTAAGAAAGATACGCGAATTCCGGGTCCCTTCGCCACGGTGGTTTGGCCGGTTTAAGCGATTTGAGCCGCTCGTAAGCGGTGTACAGCTTCTTCACAGCGGATTCCCTGTTTCCCTTGGCAAGCTCAAGCATTCCCCGCCATTTAATAACCTGTGGTTCCTGGCCGCTCTCAAAAATCTGCTCAATTTGGTGCACCGCATCCTCAGCAGTTGTCAGCCAATCCAGAGTCTCCTGCTCCGTTCGCACCTCGCAAGGCTCCAGCACCTGATGGATGCAGTTGTGCGCAAGAAAAGAATATAGCCGGAAGCGGTTCATTTTATATACATAACTCCACGGCCCGCGTGTCACCTGCGCGGTCGGCAAAGTCAATGCCTTCCTCACTAATTCTATCGATCTGTAAAGGTGAGGCGCTTGCCTGTAAATGGAGAACTTACGATTGTGCAAGGCGCTTGCATTTAGTGTACAGGCCACATTTTCTTCATCCCGCTCAAGGGCTTTCTCTGCCGCGTCAATAGCTTTGTCGAGATATTCCTGAGCGGTCGTGGATTGTGTGTACGACGAAAGCTCCGAATAGAACCCGCTAAGCGCGACAAATGCATCCGAACTCGCTGGAAACCTCTTAACCAACGATAAATACTCATCCTCAAGAGCCTCCATTTCATCCCTTGCGGATGTAGCCCCCCTCGCAAACACAAGCTTCAGCACAAGAAGATTGACGTGCGCCTCCGGGTTATCATTTGCAACCTCAACGGCCTCTTCCAAAAGCGCTTTGGCTTGCAGGGCGGCCTTATCCCTCTCCTCAACAAAACCCCTCGAAGCCAATATCTTTCCTTTCTCGACTGCCGCTCCCGCCAAATACCGGTACACATCGATGTTATGCGGCTCAAGCTTCTTCGCCTGCTCAAGGTCAGTGATTGCCTCAGTAAGCGATTCATCCTTGTTCGTCACTGCCCCCAGCATTGTCATCTCAAGGGCGGCTCTGCCCTTGACGAGATGCAAATAGACACCGAGTCGCCAGCCGGCGGCCTCTTTTTCTTCGGCCTCAAAAACGTCCCACTTAGCGGTGTCTTCGGCCAGCAGCCCGCCATCCTCAGCCACTTTGAGAAACTCCTTTGCATCTGTGTGAACCTGTTGCCAGATTCGGCGATTACCGCTGTCCGCCACAATGTAGAGGTATTTCAACCGTCCGTATCGAGCCTTCACATTCTTCGGATTTATTGCGATAATTCTCCCCCAGTCTCTCACCACAAGGTTCCATTGGTCGGACTCAATGGAGGCATCCACGAGCTTGAAGAGTATCTTTTCCCTCAGCGCATCGTTCTTGGCCCGTTTGAGGGCGGCCTCATAGCTGCTCACAGCCGTCTCGTAATCCTTCGCAAGAAATGCCGCATCACCGTCTCGGATGAACTCGGCAGGGTCCCGGCTTAAACGCAAAAGCACCCAGATAGCACCCAGTAAGACAACTACGAGAATAACCGAGCCAACAAACGCTACTTTTTTATTCAACCTCCTCTGTGCCATAAGCTTTCCCCTTTTCTGTCAAAGATCACTGCGGCAAAGGCCACCTTCTACAAATTTTCCGGCGCCGCCTCTTGCAGCTTCCGGCGACCGCATTGTGCAGTCCAGCTCAATTTGTGATTTCTCTTATCCGTTCCAAATTTACTCGTACACCGCAATCACTTACCGGCAGCTACCCCTTGCTCTTGCTCATCCGGCCAGTACTCTCTTTCCAAAATCGGCAGAACCACAGCCAAGAGCTTTTCGCCGCCCGGGATTGCTTCTTTTTTGCTCAGGTAACTCTTCGCACCCGAGGTGGTCAGAAAATTCCACTCAACCTTCGAAAAGTACGACTGCTTGCCGAGACTACTACTAAACAAAGCCAGGCGAGTAGTGTCTCTGCTGTTAGCGTAGGTGCCGTTAACGCTGAATAGATAAAAAGCCGAAAATTTCTTACCGGCATCCCAAAAACCGGACCCCGTGTTCTGAAAAACCAGATGTCTTGCGGGAACCTGCCGCCCGGCGCCCGCGGGAATTGTGAACTTCGTATCCTCAGAGGCAAGCAATTGATGGCCGGCGCCTACATAGCATTCCTCCGGCACATGCGGCACCCGATCCGCACGCTCATAATATGTGATGAACAACACACACCTGCGAACAGGGCTGTCAACCGGAGCCTCGGTATCCTCCAGAAGCCATTGGATATAATCTTCCGTACCCAGTGAGTCGAGCATATCTTCGTTTTCAATCTTGTGTTTCGATACTACTTCGTAAGGAGTCAAATCCTCCTTGTCCAAAAGCTCTAAAGGCTTCTTCAGTGGCCACGGCTCTTGCTTTATGTTGAACTTCGACATCACTACTCCGCTGCCTGCCAGGACCACCACACATATCAAAAAGGCAGGTTGAAAACAAGCTCTCAAATGGCACCTCATATCCGACATCACGCCCTGTTCTTACGAATGATAACGTCCTCGGCAACGGCCGCCGATTCATCAATGAATAATCCCGTCATAAACCATGCAAGAAAACCGTATAGACCAAAAGCCAACGGCAGCATCGCCAGGCCTAGCGCATCATGATAAATGCCCTGCGTGTACCGCGGATGTATCAATACATAAATGAATCCGGTTACCGTGACGCGCACAATATTGCACAATATCGCTATAGGTATCGTGCTGGCCAACAGGATGAATCGCTGCCAGAGCGGCCGGTAGTGCAAATACGCCATCGCAACACCAAGCGCCAGAAACGCCATTAGCAAGCGCATCCCGCTGCAGGCCTCGGCAACATTCAGGTCCGGGTTCATGCGCCGGCCTTTATAGATCACGCTGATGATCACACCGCTGACCGTCGTCTGCAACCCGTTGACCAAAGCAAGAAGCGCAGCAGCTACGGTCGCCGCAAGTTGTCGCATCGGCATTGTCAGCCGAAAATACGCTCGCTGAGGCAGCGGGACCGCGAAAACAAGAAAACCGATAGGAAGCCACGAATACACGATAAGACGCCACCCGCCGAGAAAGAACACAACCGCCCCCAGCGACGCTATCAGCGCCATCGCTTGAAAATAGAAATACCGCGCAGGGCTCTTTTTGTTGAGAATGTGCAGCGCTATCACACAGATCAGAATAAGCAAGCCCAGGTAGTTCGGCTTGCTTTGAACGTTGAGAACCTTTTCTTTGTGCTGATTTAGGAAGTACAGGCTAAAGAGCGGAATCAAGAAGCCGTGTGACCAGCTACTGTCATTAACCCATTGCCTGACAACGTAGTGAATCTCGCCACGAAAAAGATAGCCCAGCAACCCCCCTACTACAATTATCTTGATCCAATTATGCAGTCCAAGCTCACGCCACCGCTGCTTTTGAGCGGGCGCACCGACTTGGGATGTTGCTGTAAAAGTAGAAGCAGTATTGTCCACCATAACAAGACACGCTACATTTTTCCCAGAGATTGCTCTTGCTGGACAGACGATCGTGCCTGCTAAAATATCTTCACAGCTTCGCCGATATCAACACGCGTGGTGCGGCCGTAAGACTTGTAATAGTTGTCTAACGCAAAATTACGGTCATAAACAAAGCCGATGCCATAAGTGGCCCTGAACGCATTTCGGAGAACCGCACGCCATCTCGACGTCGCGTGTGTGCCGACGTTAATCAGGTCGTTCGGCTTGATAAAGAAGTCCGGCTGTGCTCCACTTGCAATCTTGTCCAAATCAACCATCACAATCTCTTCTTTTTTCCGGCCGATCCTTCTTGTTACTTCGCAACGCTTCGGATACGCTAACGGCCCTAACCCGCCTGCGGCGGCTACAGCCATCTTCAAGGTCAGCGGCCGGCCTGTGATAGGAATGTAGCCCTGATTATTTACGTTGCCCATAATGCAGAATTCACCAATAACGTCAACGGGCACATAAATCGAATCACCCGGCTTTATAACAATATTGTACCGTGGATCACCAGCCATCAGCTTATCAGCCGGAATCTTTATCAGCCGGGTCTTTTCACCCGTGATCCATTCCAAACCGCCCGTCGGCTGCTCTTCGGCCGGAACCCTAATATCCTCGGGAGGCACAATCTTGATAACCGGTCTTCTCAGCATCGGGGGGCCTATCTGCATAGGAACCCACTTGCCATCCTGGAAGACCCACTCAATACGCCCGGCGTCCTCCTCAACAGCAACCCGACCACCCGGTTCGACGCGAGACGGAACAATATCAATACCTACGTCTCCAACCTCGATTTGTTCATCTATTCTCTCACGCTCGCCAGGCTCGGCAAACGATTTCAGCAGCTCGTCAAGATCCATCTCTTCGTCAACTTTCTCCTGACCGGGATCGGGTTCGGCAAACGATTTCAGCAGCTCGTCCCAGTCCGCAGGCTCCTCCGCAATCGGAGTACCAGGCCGCTCCTCCAGCGACTTCAGTATATCATCCACGCCTACCGGCCTCCGCGTAATTCGTTCACCGGCAGGTACCGTCGAGCTCGACCGCCTGACCGCACCTCCAACGCCAATTCGCTCATCTATCGCCTTTTGACGAGGTACCGTTGGGACAGTCGGCTTGAGTGTGTCCATAGCCTTTGCCGGCTCATCCTGGGTCCTTTCGCTGCGAGAGCGCTCTGCCAGCGTTTTGAGTATGTCTCCCACGCTGATCTGCTGATCCTCCCCGGACTCCTCCCACGTATCCGGCCCCGCCGGCACACCCGAATCCATCGCTGTCGCCAGCTCGGAGGAAGTTATGACCACTTTGCTCGCGGGCCATTGATGAGACTGCACCCGAGGTGCAATTATCTCCAGCATCTCTTGCTCAGAACCTCTCTGCCCTTCAATATCCGGCACTGTCATCTCCGGCTCAATAAGCTGCAACTGGAGCCCGGGCCCAATCAACCCGGGCGCCAGCCCCTGGCCTTCGGCAGAACGCGAAACATAAATGTAACTCACGTTGAATTGTCTTTGCCCCCCTGCCGTGGCAAGAGCATCGGTCAATCTGAAATCATATCGCGGAATAACGTATCTGCCCGGAGCCGGAACACCAACACCCAATATCGAAAATGTCCGCTGCTGCGAGGCAATCAAAGTCACAACAACCGACGGCTCTTTCAGTATGCTGGGTGAGAGGATTTGTCTTATCTCCTCTTCGAGCTGGGTCTCAGTCAGCCCGGCCACCTCAACCACGCCAACATCCGGTATGGATATCTTGCCGGTCTCGGTAACGATATATTCACGTGCGACCTCAACTCCTTCCTGGAGCAGCTCAAAAATCGACACTCTGACAACGTCACCGGACCTGAACACATAGTCGGTCTCCATCACTACGGTGTCGGACGGTCGCGGATCCTCTCCTTGTTGCTCCCACGCAAGGGGGGTCTCTTCCGCTACGCCCAGTGAGTCCAAAATTACGCTCACTGCGGGCACCGGACGGAACCTGCCTACCTGTCCCGGGTCCCAGAACTTGTTACCGCATCCCGACAAGAAAGCCAGTGGAACCAGGCAACACACGGCTAACAGAAAAACGCCCTTCCCTATCGTCTTGCGACCTTCCTGTCTTGTTCGAACTTGTGTACTTTTCATGGTACTTGACTTCCTAAAATAAGGACCGAGTTCTCGTCTGTTCCAAACCTCTGAAACAATCAAAACACCTCTTTACTCGGAGACTTATCGGTTCAATGCGGTGCTCGCTTAACATTTTTTTAACACCGTAAAAGCAATATCATAAACAAATTAGCCACCGCTTCTCAGGCAGGCCAAACGGCCCGGCCCTGCGGCTATTGCAGGAGCGCGCGAAAACGGTCGGCGAAAAGACGGGCGGCCTGCACCTCTCGCAACTGCAAGCTCCTAAAGGATTTATGAAAGTGGCCTGCGCCGCAGGCACCCTTGTCGAATCTTTTGCTACTTAGAGGTGACTGCGCAACAGTCGCTGCCCACTGTCATAACGCAGATTCTGCCTACCACGGGTCCTGATTTAAGGCCGATAATTATACCAATACCAGCATAGACAAAAACAGTGCTGTCGGGGAAAAAATTCGTAAAGACCGGCAAAAAGCGACGGCTGCCGAACCAGCCGTGTGTCCACATAACAACACGTCGGTCACTGATGCCCCCCGCCGGTTTTTCCAAAGCGCAATGCCGAATGCGAAAGAGCAATCCTCACCTCTGCGCTTCGGTCCTTGCCTGGCGCCTACTTGACGTTTATCTCAATGATGCGCTGCCGCACGCTACCGCTCGCGTCGGCCTTGAACATCTCTATCTTGGACGGAAGCAAAACGCCCCCCTTCTCAGCCTGCCCATAGTCGTACCCGCGAACTACCAGCACACTCTTGCCGATCCCACAGCCAAGCAAGACGATATCGATACGCGAGTTGCTCCTCTTCTGATAGAAGGCCGCGTCACGCAAACTCGCGGCGCCTTCGACTCCGGCCTTCGCCGTCCTTTTGATCGGCTGATACCACTGGCCCTCGAGCCTGACCGGCTCAGTCGGCCACTTGAACTCGACCGACTCATCCAGCAACCGAGCAGGAGCCGTTATGACGTTCAGCAATCCCTCTGCAATACAG
>JAGMDR010000370.1 GCA_023128595.1 Planctomycetota bacterium
GTAGCGTCCAGATGACATATGTATCCTCCCCTCAGACGCATGGCTTCGGTAATATCGTCTGAGCATCGATCATGGGCAATGGCCAGATAGACAATAAATTTGCTGCCCAGCGACGAAGCTCCACGTGGACTGATTTGAATGTTTCTTTCTGCCAATTCTGCCACCACTTCCTCTTCACTGCGATGCCTGATATAGAGTGCCTTGCCGACATAAACCAATACATCGTAGCCGAAGTTGGCACTGGCAGGTACAAGGTTGCACAACTGCTCGGAACGATCTTTACAATCGCACTTGCTGCATACCAGAATTACCTCACGCGCATAAAACTTGCCTATGTGTAATGTGGTTACAATCCGTGGGCGTGTTTTCTGAACTTTCAATGCTCCGCCACAGACAGAACATTTCTCCAAAGAGGGTCTGAATTCAATAAGCGGAGGAGTTGGGAACAGGTGCATCGGCGATATGTTACCGATGAGCTTGTCGAGATATTGCGAAAGACAACGTATCAATTCAAATGTGTTTTTTTTATCACCAAGCCATGATGAAGAAAAAGATTCTCTATCGCCTCAGGGGCAATACAAAGATTTTTCCCTTTGAGCTTATCTGCCAATTCCTCCAAGCTCAATTGTGGATACTTGATTTTCTCAACCAAAATCGCAATGGCTTCAAACTCAGATGGGAGTCTTTTGGTCTGACGCATCATTATACGGTTTTGACGCTGTTGTGCGTAACGAGCCGGTTCTGAGGCAAAATACACATATCGCCCCTGATGCTTTTGACGCTTAATCTCTGGATGGTTATGAAAGTTCCAAAGGAATGAACTTGGTCTCAATCCGATAAGATCGCCTGCCTCATGGGATGTGAGTCCGGCTGGGGACGTTCGAACCAATTGAACAAATCTCTGTGTTAGATTCCCGAATCGGGAAAAGTAGGTTCCACGATAACGCCAGAGGCCGTCGGCGTCGAATTTGGCAATACCCTCCAGCGTATAATACCGGCCATTGCGATTGTAACTCCTGATTGTTTTCAACTTCGTAAGTCGCCTCTGCACCGTTCGCTTTGAACAATGCAGAGATAACGCCAACTCATCCAGTGTAACAATCTTTTTGCGATGGATTAATCTTGACTCCTTTCTAAGTGAATTTCCCCGTCTCATGGCAATGCATCCTTACGTGTCATGGTATAGTTATGCTTCTTATATTAAGGACTATACTACGACACACAAAGGACCGCTGCCAGTAAAAAACTTGTGAAAAAGGGAGAAATAGACTGGTAATCCATGGGCAAAGCAGAAACTAAACTCCGCCAAATTCCCAAACCTCTCTTTGTAAACTACTTATCCCAAAGAGGTTATATGAGCCCCAACCAAATTTTGCGCTAATAGGATAATGGGCTTTCGGGTTGTAGGAGAGTTGTAGGTGCGCCACGAAAGCTGATGTGGGCAAGCTGGCTAATCCAGCCTGGCCAAAGCGTAACCAGCAGGCCAGAACAGAACTTTGCACGCAGGGCGGTAACAAACTGCGTGGAGCCAAAGGGACGGCGAATTGTCGGCCATAACGAAAGTGAAGGTTTGAAGCTCCGAAATCGTACACAATCGCATTGGGCCAAGGTGTCTACAAGCCTGAAGCCAGCATCGCTACACGCGTTAATCGGTGAGCCAGGCGTCGATCACGATCTGGAAGTGATGCTTCCTGACATGCTGGCCAGCATAGCGGGACAGGTCCAGTTCTCGGCCACGCGATTACCCTTTTCTTACCGGCCCGACAAGCTGGTCCCGCCGATTCTTGGTAAGAAAGCCGTGTAAATCGTGGAAATTGACGGGGAATGTAGCTTTTTGGCTTGGACGAGATACATTGGATATCTGCTCATCTTTTGTTACCAAATTCCAAACCTTGCGATGCCGTCTGAGACTCACCGTAAAAAACGGCGTTTTCGTACAGAAAAAACTGGTTTAACCACTCTCTTCCAAAACGGGTAATCGCGTGCGAAATGTGACTATTGCTCGGAGTGTGGATCGAAGGTATAATCATCACCAGTTATTGCCTCTGTTGCAAATGACTGTACCTAAATTGTAGCATATTTTGCGTACGTGATACGGATCATGCGCAATATGCCGATTTAACACTGTTCTCTAAGGTATAAGGCTTTACATGTGGACCTGAGTTTGAAAGGAAGTTACGATATTGGGTCTAATACGGCTGATAAATTGGAGGTCGGAGGTTAGGTAAACCGTTTCACCGGCGAGAACATACGCGCATTCCAATAGCCCTCAATATAGTGCTGTTCTTCATCGCAGGTTGTTCTGCAAGGGAAGTGACCAAGCTGAACTCCGAAGTCCCTCACCCTGCCAAGCCCACAGATGCCGTGAATCCCCTGTTGAAAGGCCACATAAGGCTTCATGACCCCTCGGGGATCGTAGAAGATAAGGGCTATTTGATGATCTTCGCCACCGGCAGACATATCCGGATGAGCTATTTGCCCCCCGGAGACCATCAATGGGTAGCGGGCAAGGGTGTTTTTCAGGCTGACGAGAAGCCCGCTTGGATTGAGGATTATGTCCCGGATAACAAAGGCTTTTGGGCGCCTCATGCACCATTTCCGCGTGTTCTGTACTACTCAGTGGCGGACGATTCTGACGGAAAAGACATCGCGTGCATCGGACGGGCCACAGCCCTCGGCGAGCCGCCCGATCAGGTATGGATCGACGACGGCAAACCTGTGCTCGTTTGCGACCGAGACGTTGATACGGAGCCTTTTGCCATCGACCCTGCAGTCTTTAAAGGAGAAGGAAATACACTTTGGATGGTTTATGGCTCCCATTGGTCTGGGATCTGGGTCATTGAATTGGACCCTGATACAGGGCATGTCAAGGATGGCAAGGCGCGTGAACGAGGATGGACGGAAAACAACTTGGCTTTTCATCATGTAGCATCAAATCTCGATAGCCTTACTGACGAGGTTCTGGCGGAAGGGTTTATTGCCGGTCGTATTGAAGCGCCGTATGTCTTCCGGTGGAATGGATACTATTATCTGTTTGTTAACTGGGGCATATGTTGCCATGGCGTAGAAAGCACATATGAGATTCGTGTTGGGCGTTCCAGGTCCCCCTACGGTCCTTATGTTGATAAAACAGGACGGGATATGGCTAAAGGGGGCGGGACGTTGTTTGTCGAAAGCGAAGGGCGCTTCATCGGCCCGGGACATGCTGGGATTTACACATACGTCGATTCGCGCGGACAAACACGCCACTTTTTCACCTATCACTTTTACGATGGTGAGGATGACGGTCGGTCGAAACTAAATGCGCGGGAACTAATCTGGGATGACCAGGCCTGGCCTGTTCTAACTGATCGCGTCTTCTACGGGAAAGAGCAGGCAGAAGTCTGAATACGAAGGCTGTCCGGATTCCGTCCCTTTCTTGGTGTCTGCCAAGCCTGCCGAGCATTGGCAGATGAGAACAAGCAATCGAAGGTGACAAAGATCTACAATTGATGAGGTACCTCAAATGAGAAAAATAAGCCGGCGCAGTTTCATCAAGGCAGCGAGTTGGGGCACGCTGTCTTTGAGCGCCTGTGGGTGCGATGGCAGTATGCGACAGCATGCAAACAGGCCATCGGCAAAGCCGAACATCATCTTTATCATGGCCGATGATATGGGATACGGAGATGTGAGTTGTTATAATCCGAATTCCAGGATCCAGACACCAAACATTGACAAATTGGCGACAGAGGGCATTCGTTTCACTGACGCCCATTCGCCTTCTGCCGTCTGTACACCAACGCGTTATGGAGTTCTCACCGGCCGGCTGACCGTTGCATCATTCCTGAAACAGCACGGGTATCATACTGCCTGCATAGGCAAGTGGCATCTGGGGATGGATTGGAGACTGAAAGAAGGTGTGGAGCTTAACGAGCAGGATCAGGAGACCGTCGATTACTCGAAACCCATCGTCACCGGACCCAATGAGGTTGGATTCGATTATTTTTTCGGCACGGCGGGATGTACGACAGACGATCCGCCGCTGTGCTTTATTGAGAACCATAGTACCGTCGGCGTCCCCACCGAAATGCTCCCGCATGACTTTGCAGGGGAAAACAGAAAACTGAGGATGGCCCCCGGATGGCGGCATGAAGATGCGGATGTGACGTTTGTGAAGAAATCCGTGGAGTTCATTAGAGACTGCGCCAAGACCAACGATCCTTTCTTCCTCTATTTGCCGCTTTCGGTTCCCCATATCCCCTGGCTGCCGCCAGATTTTGTGAAAGGCCAAAGCGATGCCGACCCGCGAGGCGACCAGGTTATTTTAGTCGATTGGTGTGTGGGGCAAATTGTCGCAACACTCGAACGTTTGAACATAAGTGACAATACGCTGGTCATCCTCACAAGCGACAACGGGCCCCGAAAAGGCGTGAACGGTCACAAATCAGCATACAATTGGCGAGGTTACAAAGGTAGTATATGGGAAGGTGGGCATCGGGTTCCCTTCATAGCCCGTTGGCCTGCAAGAATCAAGCCAAATAGCGTCAGTGACGAGGGTATCTGTCTGACTGATTTGATGAGAACATGTGCTGCGATCTTACACGTTAAGCTGCAGCAGGATGCCGGCGAGGATAGTTACAACGTGCTACCTGCACTTGTGGGCGGGAGCGCCACCAGACCAATCCGTAAGGCAACCATACACCACTCCGGTGCAGGCGTGTTCGCCATCCGCCAGGGACCGTGGAAGCTGATTCTCGGCACAAAAGGATCGGGGGCAAATCGTGGTCCCCAATCCGGTGTGTCAGGACAGTTGTATAATCTTGTCGATGATCCCGGTGAGCAAAACAACCTCTGGGGCAATCAGCCTGAGCTGGTTAAACATTTGACGGAACTGTTGGAAACGTACAAACGACAGGGATACAGCCGCCAAGCGCGAAGGCCGTAGCAGAGAATTCAATGGTTAGCTCTGTCGAGAGGCTGTTCACAAAAACACTATCTACAAAAAGGGATGAGTTCTATGAAACGTCGTGAATTCCTGCGCGTCATAGGTCTTGGTTCCGCGGCACTTGTGCTGCCGGGATGTACTGGTGCCACAAGGTCGTCTGAGACCCTGCATAAGAAGCGCCCAAATTTCCTGTTTGTGATGTCAGATGACCACGCAACCAACGCGATTGGTTGTTACAGCAGCAGAATCAACAAAACCCCTAACATAGACCGTCTGGCCAAAGAAGGAATGCGGTTTGACAACTGCTTCTGCACGAATTCGATTTGCGTGCCGAGCCGGGCCAGCATCTTGACTGGCAAATATGGCCACAAGAATGGATGCATCACCCTGGACGAGCCTTTTGACGGCCGCCAGCAGACATTCCCCAAGCTCTTACAAAAGACCGGGTACTATACGGGCGTAATCGGCAAATGGCATCTGTTCACCAAACCGACGGCTTTTGATTACTACAACGTGTTGCCTGAACAAGGACTGTACTTCGATCCACTATTCAAAGAGAAAGGCAAACCCTGGAGAGATGGGGAAGAAGGAGGTAGAGTTATCGAAGGCTATGTCACGGACATCACGGCTGATCTTGTCCTGGACTTTTTGCAAAATAGGCCCAAAGACAGACCATTCTGTCTGCTGTACCACAACAAGGCACCCCACGATTTGTGGGAATACGACGACAAGCACGCTCATCTCTACGAGGAGACGGATATCCCGGAACCGGATAACCTATTCGACGATTACCGGAATCGCGGCCGGGCCATCAGGCAGAATACCTTTAAGATAGGGATGGAGGATACCATCTACGAAGAGCAAACCGGACACCTGCGCGGCAAGAGGCGAAAACAGAAACAGTACCAGATTTTCATAAAGAGCTATCTGCGATGTGTAGCCTCGATAGACGACAACTTTGGCCGCGTGCTGGATTATCTTGGTCGCTGGGGCTTAGCAGACAATACAATCGTTGTCTACACGTCCGATCAAGGCTTTTTTCTTGGCGAACATGGCTTGTGGGATAAGCGGATGATGTATGAGGAATCGATCCGGATGCCGCTTATAATTCGTTATCCCAAAGTCATAAAGCCAGGCAGTATCAGGGATGAAATCGGGCTCAATATAGATGCTGGCGTCAAAAGTATATATT
>JAGMDR010000371.1 GCA_023128595.1 Planctomycetota bacterium
CCACATTTTCATACACCGTAAGCACAGGAATAAGATTGAAATCCTGGAATATGAAGCCGATTTTCCTGCCCCTGAAAGCGGCAGCCATCCGCGTATTAAGACCTGAGACATCTGTGTCATCTACCATCAAGACGCCCGAAGTCGGCTTATCCAGACAACCAATGAGGTTTAAGAGAGTGGTCTTGCCGCTACCAGATGGGCCAATGAAAGAAACAAAAGAGGCCGGTTCAATTTCAAAATTCAAATGCCTTAATGCCTCGACCTTCAGCTCTCCCTCTGCATACGCCTTTGACAAGTTGTCTGCTGTTACCAAGCCCATAGGCTTATCCCTTCAAAATCTCTGGCGAGTAATAAACGGTAAAATAAGCAGCACTCAGTTGGGATTTCCCATATAACTTTCTGTATCCTTGCCCAGCTACAGCGCCGCATCTCAATTCCGGGGCCGGGCCGCCTCGTGGTCCTGCGGCGGGGCCACCACGAGGAGCAAGGGCGTGTCCGCCCAGGGCCAGGACGGCCAGGACAATCAGAATCGCCGTTTTGTATCCCGTCTTCTTCATTTTTCAGCTTTTTTCCGTTAAACTCTGTTTTTGCTCCGATCCCACGTCCATTTTGGGACCCTTAGAAAAGGGTAGTGGCCAGTATCCTGGAAAGGTTACACCTGCGGGGAGGGTTTTCCCTCGAGAATGCCCCGTAAAATTTCGACATTCAATAACTCATCTATTACGTTTAGTATTCTGACTTTCCTTGCGTTATTGAGCTTATCCTCAACTATATCGCAGGTTCATACTGTCAAAATCCTGTCAATTTATCACGGACTACTTGGGAAAAGCGGGAAGACACTAAAGCACAAAGAAAACAACGAACAGTCGAACATTAAGGCTTTGTGACCTGGCGGCTAACCTTTTGTGCGCTCCTGTGCGGGTTTGTCCAAGTCAAAGGCAAGACAAACGGCCTTAAGCGCATCTGTCGCCTGGTCCTCATCAACGGCACAACTGATTCGAATTTCGCTGGTCGTAATCGAGTCGATATTCACCCTGGCTTGGGCCAGCGCACCGAACATCTTCTCGGCGACGCCGTAATGCGTTCGCATGCCCACGCCCACCACCGAAACCTCGGCAATATCGTCGCGGATAAAGACCCCCTCGCAATTCACCTCACCTCTGATCTCGTCAACAGCCTGTTTGGCCGCGTCCAGATCCGAAATCCCAATCATAAACGACAGGTTTGCCTTTTCGTCGCTGATCTCTGTTTGAATGATGTCGTTGACAACCACCTTGGCCTTTGCGAGGTGCGCGAACACCTTTGCCGCATTGCCCGGAACGTTGTCAACGCCGACCAGACCTATCTTTGCCATATCCTTCTGGACCGTCGCGCCTGTTACTACCACACCTTCCATTTCTGACTCCTCGGAGGTAATTATCGTCCCTACATTTTCGTTGGCACTGTTTCTGACGTGAATCTTGACGTTATATCTCTTGCCGAATCCGACTGCTCGAATGTGCATAACACTGGCCCCGAGACTCGCCATTTCGAGCATCTCATCGTAGCATATCTGGTCCATCTTCACCGCATCCTCGAATATCCGCGGGTCCGTTGTATAAATTCCGTCAACGTCGGTATAAATCTCGCACTGTTCGGCCTCCAGGGCCGCCGCGAGCGCAACCGCCGTGGTGTCGGATCCGCCCCTGCCCAGGGTGGTTATGTTCTCCTGCTCATCTATGCCCTGGAAGCCCGCCACGATAACGATTTTGCCGCTCTCCAGTTGGCTGTGAATTCGTTTTGCGTCGATACTCTTTATCTGCGCCCTTGTGAAGGCCCCGTCGGTTATCATGCGGATCTGCCCGCCTGTAAAGCTGATGGCATCGTAGCCCATCGCGTCCAGAGCCATGGCGAAAAGTGAGACCGATTGCTGCTCCCCGGTGCTGATCAGTTGATCCATCTCGCGTTTGGGCGGATTGGGATTCAGCTCCAGTGCGTCGGCAATAAGCCGGTCGGTCTGCTTGCCGCGAGCCGAAGCCACCACTACGACCCCATAGCCGTTCTCAACCGTCTTGATTACTCGCTTGGCGGCGCTGCGAATCTTCTGGGCATTCGCAAGGCTCGTACCACCGAACTTCTGCACAATTATCGCCATAGTCGTAAACCTGCCGGAAACTTCAGTTTTGCCCTTTTAACCCAATTCGGCTCCGCCGGTCAACCCCCTTAGCTTTTCAGGAAATATTCCATCAGCTCGAATCCGTTTTCTATCCTGAATCCCGAGTGAGCGGCGTTGGTCTCGCCGAACGTCTTGTGCAAAATCCCCTTGATATCGCTGCCTGCCATCGCAAAGGGAACCGGCCCGCCCGAATGGGCGCACGTCCGCACCGGGGTCAGATGATCGGGCATAACGAGTATGCGCCAGCTCTCGCACTTCTCCAGGGCCTCGAGCACCGGCCCGACAACGTATTTATCAATCTGCTCGATCGCCGTCTTCTTCATCTCGACGCTACCGTTGTGCGATGCTTCATCCGGCGCCTCTATGTGCACAAAGACGATGTCGTATTTCTTGAGGGCCTTTATCGCAGCGCTGCCTTTGCCCTGATAGTTCGTATCGACGAATCCCGTTGCCCCCGGCACATTTATGAGGTCAAAGCCTATCAGCTTTGCCAGTCCTTTAACCAGATCAACGGCCGTTATGGCGACGCCGGCGATCCCAAATCGCTTCTCGAAGCGCTCCATCTGCGCCCGCTTGCCCTGTCCCCAGAGCCAGATCGAGCCGACCTGATTTTCGCCTAAGTCCTTTCTGATCCTGTTGATATCGTGATTCGCAAAGAGCTGCTGCGAGCGGGCCATCAAATCGATAAGGACCTCGGCGCCTTTCCCTCGCGGCAGAATCTTCTCCACCGCCGTCCCAATGTGGTCGTGCGGCGGATAGGTCTGAACGTCGAATTCGGCGCCTTTGAAGACCAGCAAATGCCTGTAGCTTACACCGGCATGGAAACGCATTTTTTCGTTGCCGAGCTGCTCATCCAGCTCTTTTATTAATTTGCCGGCCTCTTCAGTCGAGATATGTCCGGCACTGTGGTCTTCCATCTTGCCGTCGGCAATCGTGACCAAGTTGCACCTGAAGACCCAGTCGTCCAATGACAGCTTGATATTGCGCGCCGCCGCCTCAATCGGCGCCCGGCCCGAATAATAACGGTGAGGGTCATATCCAAGCAGGCTCATTTGGGCCACATCGCTGCCCGGCTCCATATCCGCGGGGACCGTTCGCACAAGGCCCTGTCTGCCCTCGGCGCTGATCCTGTCCATATTCGGTGTGTGGGCGGTCTCGAGAATTGTCTTACCCTCGAGCTCTTCGAGAGGCTCGTCCGCCGCACCGTCCGGGATTATTATCGCGTACTTGGTCATCAATCCTTGTCTTCCGGAATATCGACAATTCTTATGCAGACCGGCTTGCCGCTGAATACGTCGAGTCTTTCCAGGTCGTTCAACGCCGCCGTCATATTTTTCTGCTGCGTGGTATGCGTCGTGATTACTACGGGGACGGTGTTGTCGGGCCCCCTCCCTTCGTGCTGCAATGCCCCGGATATACTGATCTGGTTGTCGCCGAGCACCTTGCCGTAGCTCGCCACCACTCCGGGCTGGTCCTTCGCCATCACCTTGATATAGAACCTGCTCTCAATCTCATCTATCTTTTCGATCAACGGCTCAACTTCAGCCCTGAGCTTGAGGTTAAGATGCCGAAAAGTCGTAACCGAATTACCGAGCGCAACATCCATAATATCGGCCACAACGGCGCTGGCGGTCGGCATCATCCCCGCCCCTCGTCCGTAAAACATCACCTGGCCCACCGCGCTGCCGAATATACTCACAGCGTTAAACGGCCCGTCCACGCGGGCAAGGGCGCTGTCCTTGGCAATAAACGAGGGATGCACCCGCAGCGAGACCCTATTGTGCTCGTGCCTCTGCCCGATTGCCAGGAGCTTCAGGCAGTAACCCATCTCCCCGCCGTAGCGAATATCGTCTTTCGAAATTGAGTCGATCCCCTCGACAAATATGTCTTCAAGGGCGATTTCGTATCCGAAGGCGATAGAGGCAAGTATCGCCAGCTTGTGCGCGCTGTCAAGGCCGTTGATATCGAGCGTGGGATCCGCCTCGGCGTAACCCTTCTGCTGTGCCGCGGCCAGCGCTGCTGCGAAATCCTCGTTCTCGGCCGTCATATTCGAGAGGATGTAGTTGCACGTCCCGTTTACGATGCCGTACATTGCCGTAATGCTGTTTGCCGTCAATCCGGCTCGAATCGCCGAGACAATCGGTATTCCACCCGCACAGCTCGCCTCGAACGCTATGCAGCGGTCGTTCTTACGGGCCGCCCGGTAGAGTTCGTTGCCGTGCTCGGCCAACAGCGCCTTATTGGCCGTAACCACATTCTTGCCCGCCTCGAGCATCTTGAGCTGAACTTGCCTGGCTGCGTCCGTCCCGCCGACCATCTCGACGCCGATTTCGATAGTCTCATCGGCCAGCAGTCTGTCCAAATCATCGGTAAGGATGCCCGCAGGCAACTTAACCAAACGCGCCGACTTCGTGTCGATATCGACAACGCACGCAAGCTCCAACCGGATACCCGTCTTGGCGGCTATCCGGTCGCCGTCTTCCAATATCAGCTTCGCCACGCCCGTACCGACCGTGCCAAAACCCACAAGCCCGACTTTTACAATTCTCTCAGCCATAGCAACTTCTCACGTTCCGAACCGTCTATCTCATCGTACAAAGCCCGTAAGCTACCAGCTACAAATTAGATAGTCAATGGCCAAAAACCAATAATGTTGTGATCCTGACCCATCGGGAATCAATCATCAAATCTCAATCACTATGAGCCGACGGAATAATCGGCATATTCTCCCGGTATCTGCAATTTTACACAGGCACCGCCTTTGAAAAACGACACACCGCTGCGGTTATCGGCGGATGGAATTCCCAGACTTGCCCGCAGATTTTGTGTATTGCTGTGAGAAAGTCGATATTGACAATATCCATTCGGCGAATTATGCTTTCATCCGGCATCAAAAGCCATATAATCTGCTGTTAGTGACTAATGGTTGGATTTTCTCAAACAAGTAAGGAGACGAATAATGAGACGCGTAATACTAATGATTATTGTCGCAAGCATCGCCGTGACGGCGGGCTGCAAGCAGGAGGAAACAAAAATGGATGTGGGGACTTTTGCCGACGACCTGGCGTTTCTCAAGAAACATACGGACGTGATCCTTCTATCGGACTCCTCCGGCAGCAGCCAACTGGCCGTTGTGCCGAAGATGCAGGGACGCATTATGACCAGTAGTGCCGGCGGAATGACGGGCCTGAGCTTCGGCTGGATCAACCGCGAGCTGATAGCCTCCGGCGAGATTGCCGAGCACATCAACGTATTCGGCGGCGAGGACCGATTCTGGATCGGACCCGAGGGCGGACAGTTCTCCATATTCTTCAAAAAGGGCGCCGAATTCGTTCTCAAAGACTGGTTCACCCCGGCGCCAATTGACACCGAGCCTTTCGAGCTCGTTTCAAAATTGAGCAACAGCGCCGTCTTCAAAAAGGACATGCAGCTTGAGAACTACTCCGAGACGACTTTCAACCTGCGAGTGGACCGCGAAATCAAGGTCCTCGAGCAGGGCGAGGCCGTCGAGAAATTGGGAGTTACCCCCGCAAAAACGGTCAAAATTGTCGCGTTTGAATCCAACAATAAAATGACCAATACGGGCGAAAAGGCCTGGGAAAAGGAGACCGGCCTGCTCTCTATCTGGATCCTCGGGATGTTCAATCCCTCGCCTGCAACGACGGTCGTCGTGCCGTTTAACCCCGGCCCGCCCGAGGTGTTTGGCCCCATCGTCAATGATGCCTATTTCGGAAAGGTCCCCGCAGAGCGGCTGGTTGTTAAGGAAAACGTTATGTTCTTCAGTGGCGACGGGCAATACCGCAGCAAGATCGGGCTTACCCCCCAGAGAGCCAAGCCCATCTGCGGCAGTTACGATGCCGCCAACAAGGTCCTCACCATCGTCCAGTACAACAAACCTGTCGGCGTGGTTGACTACATAAACTCGATGTGGGAGCTTCAAAAGGAACCTTACAAGGGCGACGTCGTGAATTCCTACAACGACGGTCCTTCCGAGCCCGGCGCCAAGCCGCTCGGGCCGTTCTACGAGCTCGAAACATCCTCCCCGGCCGCTGCACTAAAGCCAGGCGACGCCATCTCCCATACCCATCGCACTTTCCACCTGCGTGGCGCCGAGGCCGACCTTGACCCGATAGCAAAGGCAACCCTGGGAGTTTCCATCGCCGAGATAAAGGCGGCACTGCCAAAATAGCCGGGTCTGTCATTTGTTGATTTGTAACGCTTTGGAGTCCGCTGAAGGCTTTCTGCTGATGTAAGCAGATGGCCGCGCAAGGAAAGTAGATGAGCCGGAAATGCCTTTATTCAGTTGCGCTTCTCGGCCTTGCCATTCTGCTGACAGGATGCAAGGCCAAGAAGGCGACCTTTGTCACGATAGGCACCGGAGGCGCAACCGGCATCTATTATCCGACAGGCGTCGCTATAAGTCGAATGATCAATAGAAACTTCGACAAATACGCCATCAAGGCAACCGTCGAATCCACAAGCGGCTCGGTGTTTAATCTTAATGCGGTAATGAACGGCGACATAGTCTTCGGTGTCGTCCAGTCCGACAGGCAGTTCCAGGCATACAACGGCCTGGCCGAGTGGGCCGAATCCGGAAAACAGACCGATTTGCGATCCGTCTTCTCAATTCACCCCGAATCCATCACCCTGGTCGCCTCGGATAAAAGCGGCATCAAGGGCATAGAGGATATGAAAGGCAAAAGGGTGAATCTCGGAAACCCGGGCTCCGGGCAATTACAGAACTCAAGGGACATTCTAACCGCAGCAGGACTCACCGAGCAGGACGTCTCGGCCGAGTACGTCAAAGCAATAGAAGCCCCCAGCCTCTTGCAGGATGAAAGGCTCGACGCCTTCTTCTACACGGTAGGCCACCCCAACAGCAACATAAAGGAGGCAACCTCCGGCAGAATCAAGGTGCGTATCGTGCCGGTCACCGGCAGGGGGGTCGATAAGCTCCTGGAGACATATTCTTACTACGCAAAATCCGTCATACCGCATTCTTTTTACCGCTACTCGATTAACACCGAGGACATCGAATGCATCGGCGTAAAGGCGACCTTTGTTACATCAAGCAAAGTATCCGAAGCAGTCGTTTACGCCCTGACAAAGGAGGTATTTGAGAACATCGAAGACTTTAAATCTCTCCACGAAGCGTACAAGGTGCTGACAAAAGAAGATATGCTCAAGGGCCTTTCCGCCCCGATCCACAAAGGCGCCTTGAAATACTACATCGAAGCAGGCCTCGACAAGTACATTGACCCTGAGCTCATAATCGAATAAATGTCTCCAGAAACCACTAAGAATGTTCATCAACAGGGTGGCAGCATCAAGCAAGGCCTGGGGAAGGTTACATCCCACGCAAGCATCGTCGCCGTGGTTGCAATGGCATGGGCCCTGTTCCAACTGGCGCTGCCGCGTTTCGTAATTCTGGACAGCGCCACAATAAGGGCCGTCCATCTGGCCTTCGCAATAGGCCTTGTATTCCTGACGATACCCGCCGCCAAACGCAAACGCTCGGCCCTGCCCACCGCCGCCGCCCGCATCCACATTGCAGACTACATCCTCGCCGCTGTCGCCTGCGCATCCGTATTCTATTTCGTCCTGGACTGGACAGGAATACAAATGCGCGCCGCCAATCCGCTCGGCCGCGACATTGTTATCAGCATAATACTGATCATCCTTCTGTTGGAGGCCTCGAGGCGAGTGATCGGGCCGGCCCTCCCAATTATCGCCCTGGTTTTCACACTCTACGCCTTCTTCGGCTCCCACCTGCCGCTGGGAATCGCCTTTCGAGGCGTATCGCTGCGGAGATACCTCAGTCAGATAACCCTCTCCACCGAAGGAATCTACGGCATCCCGCTTCGCGTCTCTGCCAGCACGGTCTTTCTGTTCGTATTATTCGGGTCGATGCTCGACAAGGCCGGGGCCGGGCGTTTCTTTAACGACCTGGCAATCTCTCTGCTCGGGCGATTTAAGGGCGGCGCCGGAAAGGCGGCCGTCGTATCAAGCGGCCTGACCGGCCTGGTCTCAGGTTCGAGTATTGCAAACGTTGTTACAACCGGAACGTTTACAATCCCCCTGATGAAAAAGGTCGGGTATCCCGCAAAAATCGCCGCCGCCACCGAAGTCGCCGCCAGCACCAACGGCCAGCTTATGCCCCCGATTATGGGCGCAGCGGCATTCATCATCGCAGAATATCTCGGTATGGACTACCGCGACGTCATCAAGGCCGCGGCCATCCCCGCTTTCGTCTCTTATTTCGCCCTGTTCTATATTACCCACCTCGAAGCCTCAAAGCTCGGAATGAAAGCGCTGCCCAAATCTGACATCCCCCAATTCGGCGCTGTACTGAAAAGCGGATTCCACTACCTTGTTCCACTGTTCGTCCTGATTTACGAATTGATAGTCGCACGCCACTCCCCCAGCCTCGCGGCGTTCAATGCCATAGTTGTCCTCGTCGTCGTTGAGGTGGTGCGCTGCATCATTCAAGCAATAAGAAGGGCTTGCTCCATTCACAAGGCCGTGGCCGCAGCCCTCACCACCATCACCCGCGGCCTGATAGCAGGCTCGAAAAACATGCTGTCGGTCGCGCTGGCAACTGCGACGGCGGGCATTATCGTCGGCGTGGTCTTTATGGGCATCAGCAGTATGCTCGTCGATGTCGTCGCCGAGCTGTCTTTGGGCTCCATCTTCCCGCTGCTCTTAATAACGGCCGTGGCCAGCCTGATACTGGGAATGGGCCTGCCCACAACCGCAACCTATATCGTTATGGCAATGATCACAGTCCCCATAATCGCAGAGATAAGCACCGCAAGCGGGTTGGTTATTCCCGCAGTAGCCGCTCACCTGTTCTGTTTCTATTTCGGAATCCTTGCCGACGACACCCCGCCCGTGGGCCTGGCCGCCTACACCGCCGCCGCCATCGCAAAGTCCGACCCCATACAAACCGGAATACAGGGTTTCATCTACGACCTGCGGACCGCCGTCATCCCCTTTATGTTCATCTTCAACGCCGAGCTGGTCCTTCTGACGATCACACGTGAGGGCGAAATCCTGCAGATCAACAGTTGGCCGCAGGCACTGCTGATCTTTGCAATGGCGATACTCGGCGCGTTCGCCTTCACCAACGCCGTCCAGGGCTGGTTCATCACGAAGAACAAATGGTACGAGATCCCGCTATTCCTCCTCGCCGCACTGATACTATTCTACCCCGCCGTAGTAACAAGAATCTTCAACCTCGATCACAGCCTCAGATACTATATGTACTTGCTCGGACTGGCCGTCTATGCATCAGCCTGGCTCATCCAAAGGTTAAGACTCAAGCCTTAGCCCTGACGATGTCTACTTCGGCAGTGCATCGGTTCGTTTACGCTTCTTCAGTCACCTTATAGCCCAGTGCATCGGCGAGAGCATAAACGGGCTCTTTTAGATCGCCATAGAACGTCACCCTGTGCCAGCCCCAGCGATCCCACTCGGTGAATAGCTTTTCCAAATCGCCTACAGGCTCGACGGCAAGTTTCGTCCGGCAGGCCCGGTCATTGCGATCATTGTCCACCGACTTGCCTTGATGGAGCAAAACCTCTTTCTTCTCCTGGGCGAACTCAAGCGTCGTTGTCATATAGCCCACGGGCAGTATCGAACGCACCGACGCTCCCTGCCGGTCTTCCGAGTGCGTAAGGATCTCGAACGGATTCGTCTGTCCCTTCGGCCCGAACATCCGATTCGGTGCCACACAATGGGCGTAAATGATTTGGCGCTTCGACGTATCGATCACAGGGTCCGAAATATACCCAGGCCGGCCCTGCGTCAGCGCTGTGACCGCCACCATCGTCGCCGCCGAACGAAGGTCACATTCACACCCGCCAACCAGGCCCTCGTTTTGCAGCTCATGGAAGCCTAAGCACGGATATGCGTGGATATGCCCGCCGTAAAAGCCGCCTAAGCAGTTGATCGAGATCGCGTTGGCCCCGTGCTTTTTTAGGACGGCCTTTTCGGCTAAATACATCGCTGCCGATTGCTCAAGTGTCTCGCCGCTCACGCCCTCGACCTTCGTCGCGCTCTGCTTCCAACGTTTGGCGATGGCCTTGGCCTCATCCTTGTCAGCAGCCTTCCACGCATCGTTGACTTCGGCGAATGAGACGCGGACCACCGGGATTCCCATAATCGGCGCTGCCGGCCCGGATTTTTGATCGCGGACCGCCAGAATCTTCGAGGCCTTCATTCGTTCGAGGCATTCTTTCGGCGTCAGGGTTTTGAGCTCGTCCGCCTTACAGACCAGATCACCGGGCTTCGGCGTCCGCGCCACCCGCACTCGGGCCGTCGCAGCTACGAAATCGGCAACCGATCCGCCTTTCTTCACGAGTTCAAAACACTTGACCGCCTCGACGAGATCTTCGATCTGCGACGAGGCGACGAAGCCCACGTTGGGCGTGCGCTTCCGGAGGAAACCGGCCGTATAGACTAAGAATCCGCCGCTGCCGGCGTATTTGAAGTCGGCGTACAGCACCGGCTTGCCTGAGGTCGCCATCGTCTGGACCACCCGGTTCCAGCAGTTCATCTGGTAAACGAGGTAGCCGTCGATATCTACCTGAGCGGACTTATCTTCGAGAATCTTCTTGGCCTGTTCCGGCCCGTTCGCCATTGAGCTTACGAATTCGAAGCCTGCACACCGATCGGCCAACACCTTGTTGATTCGTGCCATCACCGGTCCGAAATCAAATCCTATGTTCGGCCAATCCGGACGTGCCTGCTTTGCCGCGTGCAGCGAATAGACGATGCGGATTCGCACGCTGTCGCTCTTGTCGGCAGCTCCAAGCCGGCTCGGCCTCGACAGTAACCCAGCGGCCCCCGCGCACGCGGCGCATCCTCTCAGGAATTGTCGTCGATTCATACCGGGGCACGGGTATCGCGATGCTGATTCACATTTGTTCATTTTTGACCTCCAAAGATTTCAACCAGGATTTCCAAATAGG
>JAGMDR010000372.1 GCA_023128595.1 Planctomycetota bacterium
CAAAGCGATGTAAGCTTATGTTTACGTCGCCTGGTGGGCGATACAACTTTCAGGAATCTTGCGTAACAAGGGGGTATCTTGGGAATGGTAGTTCGCTAAGCAGATGAGCAGCGAGTGAATCTCAGTCTTCAGTCTTCAGCCGGGTGTGGCTGATTTTCCTGGCACAGCGAAATCCTGTTGATGATAATGCTTTAGATAGAGAGACGCCCAAACAAAGTTTGCGCGTGGCACTCGGTGGTTTGAGCGTGGCGCCCTTTGATCAAGATAGCACGGAAAAATTGGTTTGGCGGAAAATCCGGCCACACCCCTTGTTCGACCATCAAGAGAAATGACTGTTTGTTCCGGAGGCGGTTCTGGTATAATGGCTGGGAATTGAGCTTGGCTGCGTAGGCCAGCGGGTTTGCAAATGAAATATGGGATGGAAATTCCTTTTAGTTCGCCCTTTTAGGAGGATATGCGATGCAAGGTTCATATTCACGTCGAAAGTTTCTACAGGCTGCTGCAGCGGGCGGCGCTGCGGTAGCGATGTCCGCGTCGAGCTACTCCCGCGTGGTCGGGGCCAACGATAGGATTTCGATTGGCGTCATAGGCTGCGGCAGCCGGGGTGTCGGCGCTCATATGGCGGGTGTGCACAAACACGCCGAAAGCCAGAACATTGAGATCACGGCCGTTTGCGACCCGTGGCGGATTCGTCAGGAGGTTGCCTCGGCCACGGCCAAGAAGTGGTACGGCCGGGAGGCGCGGAAATTCTCGTCTTATCGCGGCGTGCTGGCCCTCAAGGACATAGATGCTGTTATGATCGCTTCGTGCGACCACCAGCACACGATGCACCTCAAGGCCGCCGCCGAGGCCGGCAAAGACGCCTACTGCGAAAAACCGTTGGCGATGAGGCTTGACAGGCTGCGGGATGCCTGCGACGCCGTCAAGAAGGCCAAAACGGTGGTTCAGATCGGCACGCAGTTGCGGAGTCTTCCCAGCTTTACCGGGTGCCGGGAGCTTTACAAGACAGGTATCCTCGGTACGGTCGGGCGGATCGAGCAATGCCGCAACGGCGAACGCCCCTATTGGTATGGTTACGTCAAGGACGTCAAGGCCAAGGACGTGGACTGGAAGGAGTTCCTTATGGACCGTCCTATGCGGCCTTTCGACCCGGTGCTGTACTCAGGCTGGTACGGCTACCGGGAATTTTCCGATGGGTCGGTTCCGGGGCTCGGCAGCCACTTTATCGACCTCGTGCACTACATTACCGGTGCAAAATTCCCCACGAGCTGTGTTTGCTTAGGCGGCACCTTCACGTGGAAGGACGAACACAAATTCACCTGCCCCGACCACATTCAGGCCCTTTGGGTTTATCCGGATGGCTTTATGGTCAGCTACTCGACGAACTTCGGCAACGGCAGCGGAAACAGCTTCAAGATTTTCGGGGACCAGGGCGTGCTGGATATGGTCAACTGGACCGCACCGGTCCTCTCGGCTGAAGGAGGAGGCAAGAGGATGGGCGAGATCAGGGGCAAAAAGCCCGTCAAGGACGTTCCTCGCCCGGACCACTACCTCGATTGGCTGGGGTGCCTGCGCACCCGCAAGACGCCCAACGCCTCGATTGACGCCGGCTATCAGCACGCGGTCGCCTGTATTATGGCGATGCAGTCCTACGATACGGGCAGCCGGATGATTTACGACGCCGAAAAACGCGAAATTCGCAAGGGTTAAGGGTCTGCCGGTGCGGACCTCTTACGCCGGAGGCGCATGAAAAACCAGGTAGCCGTTCATGGAGTAATATGTTGAATTTTGACCGTTTTTCGTCATTGCGAGGAGCGAAGCGACGAAGCAATCTCGATCTTCGAGCGTTTGAGATTGCCGCGGCCCCCAAGGGGGCCTCCTAAGAAAATAGCGTGTTCCTTTCGTGTAAGGGTTGAGATTGCCGCAGTCGCT
>JAGMDR010000373.1 GCA_023128595.1 Planctomycetota bacterium
ACTCCGCAGACTTTCCTCGGTTACGGAGTCGGATGCGTAGGAGGCGTATTCTTCAGGCTTTGCTTTGCCGGCGGCACGGACTCTTTGGCTATCGGCGGCTAAGTTCAAAAAGGCGGTGGCCAGCAGGGTGACCGTCTCGGAGACCGTTTCGGTTCTGCGTGCGGTGCAGTCGTGGGGCAATCGGCCTGGAGGAAGCTCTTCGGAGTAAGATCTCTCACGCAAGTTTTCCGGTGGAACCGAGAGTTCGAGCTGCTCGGCCTTAGTGAGCATTTGCCTGGCCGCACGCGAGAGCACGTCGCCGGTGAACTCGAGCGCATTTTCTGTGGCCTTGACAAAATCGTGCTCAATCGGCAGCAGGCGATAGGCCGGCAGTGCGTGCTGGATGTGGAGCAATTCGTAACCGACGTCGGAAAAGAGCTTGATTGCCGCCGTCAGCGACCCGAACACACACCACTGGCAGTTGTTGCGTGCATCGTAGGCGTCGAGAAGCTCCTCGATCTGCATGGATTGCGAATGAAACTCGCCCAGGAACGGACGCGTCAGGACTTCATTGATCGATTCGCACCGGGACAGATGGCTCGCAAGGCCGAGCAGCGTCCGGGCACGTTTTGCAATCAACTCCTGAAAACCTCTATCGGAGATTGTCAGTGGATCCATTGACCCGCTCCTGCGTCGCTCGCCAACTGCATTGAATCAAAGTGGAAATGGTAAACCGTTTTCACGTATTCTTTTTCTTCAGCGGGATTATTTCCGGCTCGCCGAAACCTTTGGGAATCTTAAGTTCGAAGACTCTCTTGTCTATCTTTTTATTAACCTTCGGCTTGAGAAATTTTATTTCATAAACATCCTCTTCGGTTGAGACGGCTACAACTTTTGTCGGAAGGCACAGCTTCTTATCGATCCAGAAATCAAGGCAGACATAATCATCCTTATAAGTCGAATTCGGCTTAACCTTCAGATGTAGTTGAATAAAACTTGTTGGTTTGTCTTTTTTCTGCTCGATGAGTGTTATCTCGAACTGTTTTTTCAGATTTTCTATTTTTGTAAAGCCTATTAAAGGCAACTTCTTGCTGGCCAGCTCAAACACATCCGCAGGTTTGTTCGGCTCGTGCGGCTTCGTCAACTGGTAGTACTTGATCTCTTCTATTTGATGATTGATGTGCACAAGCCAGAAGCCCTCGAGCTTGTAGTCGGCGCCGGTCAGCAGATTGCCGTCAAGGACGATATAGTGCTCTATGTATTTCTGCTCTTTTTCGTCGTCCTGTTTGAGTGTTTGGAAGTTTATCCTCAGTTTCGATTTCTTGCCAAACTTTGCATAGTACAGAATCCCTTTTCTGAGGGCCTCTGATTCAAGCAACGGCTGGGTGAATTTGTATTCGAGCTGTGCCTGGTAGGACTTGAGCTGCAGGGTTTTATTGTTCAGTTGTTTGAGGACCGCATCGACGGGATCGGCTTTTACCTGCCGGGGCTGTGGGGCTTGGAGATTTTTGTCGGGACCGCAGGTTTTTGCGTTTTCTGTGGCGCTGCAGGCGCCGACCGTCACTAAAAAGGTGAGAACTATGACAGCGATAATCTTCTTGTCCATTGTTTTGCTTCCTTATTCTATGGGCTCCGACGCCGTGCTTTATTCGTTATCTTCGACAATTTGGAGTATCTGGCTGATGTTTTCAACACAAAAATCCGCGTGTTCGGCGAACTCGTCGGCCTGGTGGTGATTAGCCAGCAGGACTGCAACGGCCCCGGCGGCTTTCGCGCAGAGCAGATCGAACAGATAATCGCCCACCAGCAGGGTCTCCTGCGGCTCTACGCCGAATTGCCGGCATAACCGCAACACGCCAAACGGATCGGGTTTTACGGGGCCGTCTTCTCTATCAACAATCGCATCGAACTTCAGGTTGTGCTTGCGGGCGATGGCAAGGGCATTGCTTGCCTTGTTGCGCGTCAGTATTCCGATGTGAATACCTGCCCGGCGAAGTGCCGAAAGCGTCTCTCTTGCGCCGGCGTTGAGCCTGGACTGCGTTACCGCCTCTCGCTCGTGACGATGCAGTATTTCTTCGGCCCGGCGGCGCTCTTGAACGGACATTTTTCCCATTGACTCGAATACCGGCCCGGAGTCCCTGGCCAGCCCCATCTCTTCTCGAATGGCATCAAAGTCAAAGTACGGCTGGGTAATTGTGCCGTCCAGATCAAATATCACAGCTTTAATTGACATATTGTTTTGAGTTTCATATTTTTGTCATTTGAGTTTGTTCGTGCCTCGGATTTCGAATTTCGGATTTATGCTTTATATTGGTTTTTTTACGTCGGATTCGGTTTTGAGCCAATAATCGAACCACTCGAGGACGGTGTTGTAGAATTGGATCACATTATGTGGTTTTCGGACGCCATGGCCTTCATCAGGGAAATAGAGCAGTTTGCTTTCGATGCCGCGGCGTTGTAGAGCAGTGAACGTCGCAATGCCCTGCGTATCGGGCACACGAAAGTCCTGCTCGCCGTGGACCACCAGCGTGGGAGTCTTCCAGTGTTGCACATAGTTGGCGGGATTATGCTTTTCGTAATTCTCCGGCCCCTGCCAGGGAGTTCCGATGAAATCCCATTCGGGAAACCACAACTCCTCAGTGGAATAATACATGCTTCGCAGATCAAAAAGGCCACAGACGTTCACGAGACAGCGGAAGCGGTCGGGCCAGTTGCCAGCGATCCAATTCATCATGTAGCCCCCGTAGGAGCCGCCGCTGGCCCCGATTCGTTTTCCATCCATCCAGGGATATTTTTTCAAGGCGGCCGCGAGTCCTTTCTGCAGGTCTTCGAGAGGTTTGCCGCCCCAGTCGTTGTTGATGGAATCGGTGAAGGCCTGGCCATACCCCGCCGAACCATGATAGTCAATCATGACAACGGCATAGCCCTTGCCGGCGAAGATCTGATGTCCAGCGAACCTGTTCAAGGAAGAGGCCTGCGGCCCGCCGTGGACGCTAAGAATCACAGGGTATTTTTTTTCTGCATCGAGACCGACTGGTTTCACGACATAGCCATAGACGGTTTCGTTATTCCAACCGCGAAACGTAAATTGTTCGTCCTCGCCCAAGCGAAGGGCAGCCAGTTTCTCCCGGTTGAAATACGTGAGCTGCCGCCGATCACTGCCATCGGGGTTCACCGAGTATAGTTCCGGAGGATGAGAGCGGTCGTTCCAGGTGAACAAGATACGATTCTTGGTCACGCTCGGCGCACCGACCGAGCCCTTTTTGATCAAGGTCTCGACCTTATCGGTTTTGCAGTCGAGACCAAACAAACCGATCTGACCGGTATCGACGGGCGTGGTATAGATTGTTTGCCCATCAGGAGAGAATCTTAACACACCGAAACCGAACCACATCCAAATCGAAAGGTCCCGGTCAGGAGCCAACACCCGTTCTTCTCCCATCGGCCACGAGCGCAAGATAATTTGTACATTGTCGGATTCATAGCCGGGCCGAGAGGTTGCCAGATAGGCTAAGGTCCTGCCGTCGGGCGAAAACGTGGGTGCGGTATCCCAGGCGGGATTGGCGGCAGTGATATTCTCCGGAGCCTCAGAACCATCAATAGGAACACGGTAGAGGTCAAAATTGGTGGACCAGGCTTCCTTTTCGCCTACGTCTCGGGAGGCAAAGATCAATTCGCGGCCATCGATGCTAAAGGTAAATTCCGCAGAGCCGCCAAAGGGTTTGGAAGGACAGTCGGCATCCATTCCTTTCATGACGTCGATTGGCTCGCCGCTGTCAACCGGCATCACAAAGAGATGGGAGCGTCGGCCATCGGCCCACACGTTCCAGTGGCGGATTAATAACCTATCGTAGATACGACCTGTGGATTTGCTTTCTTCGATCTCGTCGAGCTTCTTCTTGGTTTCATCGATGTTTTCACAGTCTGGAAATACATCCATGGCGAACGCCAGGTGTTTGCCGTCAGGAGAGACGGTGAAATGTTGAATATCGAGCGGTTGGTCGGTGACCTGGATGGATTCGCCGCCGTCGATTGCAATCTGCCAGATTTGGCTGGTTTCGGAACGGCGAGAGAGAAAATAGATCGTTTTCCCATCCGGCGCCCAGCGGGGGTGGGTATCGTCTTCGGGATGTGATGTCAACTGCCGCAGATTGCCGCCGTCCACCTCCACAGTCCATAAATTACTGCGATATTTGTCCTCCTCCAAATCCAAGGTGGAACGCACAAACACGGCATGCCTGCTGTCCGGGGAAGCCTGCGGATCGGCAACCTTCTCCATTTCCAGCAAATCCTCGACGGTCAGTGGATGTTTTTCCTGGGCTGCGACAGCCGATACAATCAAACTGGCGAATAACAAAACGAAAAACCGTTGCACTGAGCGGAAACTCATAATCCTGGCTCCTTGATCTTGCTATCAAATGGTTGGTTTTTTGCACGATTTCATACGGGAAATCTACCCGTAAATTTCTGTTTTTTCTATTTGGTTTTTTTCTGAAGTAGTTCGATACAGTATCGTCCGGCCTGGCCAAGAATTTTACCCTTACGGACAATAATTCCCGTCGGCCTGACAAGTTTCTCATTTGAAAATGGAAGGGCCTTTATTGTTCCGGCACCGAGTTCCTGGAGTATTGCGGTTTGCGGCAGTATGCTTACGCCCGCATTTATTTCCACGGCTCGTTTGATAGTCTCGATGTTATCGAATTCCATCACCGGTCTGACAACGATATTATAACGTTCGAGGATATTGTCTATCCACACGCGCGTAGGGACATCTTTCTCAAAGGCGATGAATCTCTCGAACTGCAGCCTATGAATATCGACGTGCGATTCAAGCGACACAGGGTGCTTCGGGCTGCACGCCAGGACCAACGGCTCATTTTCAAAGTCGTACACGTCAAGTCGCTTGTCCTTCTTGGGAACTGCCACAAGGCCGATATCGATATCGCCGCTAAGCACCAGCTCATAAATCCTGGCGGCGCTGAAGTATTCTATATGGACGTTCACGTTTGGATGGCCGACCATAAATCTCTTGACGTAATCCGGCAGAGTGTGCATCCCGATACTGAAAATTGCGCCCACGTTTATTCTGCTGCCGGCCGAGGATTTCAGGGCATTTAGCTCACTCTTTAGCTGTCCATATCTGTCGAGCATGTCCCGGGCGGCGTTGTAAAGTAGCTGCCCCGCTTTAGTAAGCTCGATGGGTCTTTTCTTTCGGTTGATCAATTGGCACTTGTGCGTTACTTCGATCTGCGCAAGCTGTTGTGAGACGGCTGATTGACTTACAAAGTGTTTCTCTGCGGTTTTTGAGAAGCTTTGCAAATCAGCCAAGTCACAGAATATCTTAAGCGTTTCTATGTGCATTATAAGCCGTCCTAATGAAACCTATTATTAGTTAGTCCCTTGTGCTTCACCATCGCCGTGCTATACTATTAACATACGGCATAAAATGCGATTATGTGATTTTGCCATTAGTTATGCTTATCATTATAGAGGCAAACGACAGAAATTGCAATATTTCTTTGGAGATTACTGAAGTGGCAGCAAATACAATTGTCCAAGCCGTTTACGAACAGGTGCTCAGGCGGAATCCCGGCGAGGCCGAATTCCAGCAGGCCGTTAAAGAAGTGCTTGATTCGCTTGAGCCGGTGCTCGAAACACACCCGGAGTATGTCGATGCCAAGATCCTGGACAGGATTGTCGAACCCGAGAGGCAGATAATATTCCGGGTTCCGTGGCAGGATGATAAGGGTAACGTTCAAGTCAACCGTGGATTTCGGTTCGAGTTCAACAGCGCACTTGGCCCATACAAGGGTGGTCTGAGATTCCATCCCAGTGTCAATGCCGGCATCCTGAAATTCCTGGGATTCGAGCAGGTTTTCAAGAATTCTCTGACTACTCTGCCGATGGGGGGCGGAAAAGGCGGGTCGGATTTTGACCCGAAGGGCAAGAGCGACTACGAAGTCATGCGTTTTTGCCAGAGCTTCATGACCGAGCTTTTCCGCCATGTTGGTCCTGATACTGACGTTCCCGCGGGCGATATTGGTGTCGGTGGGCGCGAAATCGGGTTTATGTTCGGCCAATACAAACGTCTTCGCAACGAGTTTACCGGCGTTTTCACCGGTAAAGGCCTGAACTGGGGCGGTTCACTTATTCGCCCGGAAGCAACCGGATATGGATGCGTGTACTTTGCCCAGGAAATGCTAAAGACCCGCGGCGAGAGCTTCGAGGGCAAGGTTTGTACCGTCTCCGGCTCTGGAAACGTGGCGCAGTACACCGTAGAAAAACTCAACCAGCTCGGCGCAAAGGTTGTCAGTCTCTCCGACTCCAGCGGTACAATCTATGACCCCGACGGAGTTGACGATGAGAAACTCGCTTTTGTGCTGGACCTTAAAAACGTGCGGCGCGGGCGCATCAAGGAATATGCCGAGAATTTCGGGGTCGAGTATCTCGAAGGAAAACGGCCTTGGGGTATCAAATGCGACTGTGCCTTCCCGAGCGCGACCCAGAACGAGATAGACGGCGAAGATGCGAAGACCCTGCTCAAGAACGGCTGCTACGTTGTTGCAGAGGGGGCCAACATGCCGAGTACGCCTGGGGCCATCGAACAGTACCTCGCTGAGGGAATACTCTACGGTCCGGCTAAGGCGGCAAACGCCGGCGGCGTTGCCACTTCCGGTTTGGAGATGTCGCAGAACTCGATGCGGCTTTCCTGGACGCGAGAAGAGGTGGATGAGCGGCTTGGCAACATTATGACTGCCATCCACAAGCAATGCTTCGAGGCCGCCCAAGAGTATGGTCGGCCGGGCAACCTTGCAATGGGGGCGAACATCGCAGGGTTTGTCAAAGTAGCCGATGCAATGCTCAATCAGGGTCTTGTATAAGGAGAGTGGGCTATGGCCGAAGAGAAATGCTCACATTTGTGGGAAATGGTCAATGTTGCCAGTGGTTTAGCTGTAATGAAAAAATGTTTTCGTTGCATCAACGTATCTACATGCTTTACGTTTCATAACAAGGCGCCTCTCGAATCGTGTCACGAGGGAGAGCATTTCTGGAATTTCATGGAAAGTGAGCCATCTTTTCATTTTGACCTGGAGTGCATCAAGTGCGGTGCTTTGGTAAAGTTTGATGAATTGGTTGGCCTGATGATGTGTACTGGATGTGACCAGAAGTGTGAAGTGGATATCCTGAGGCGAAAACTTGAGCCGGAACATACACGCGTTTACATAGTATTGGGATGCCGCCCCATTGACGAGAGGAGACAGCTCTCCCAGGAAAAAATGTCTATCCTTCAAGACTATTTCAGTCAGCATTGTAAATCCATAGAGTCCAAAATAAAGATTGTTTCCCATGAAATGGTGAGAAACTTTGAGAGCTGTTATGCGACGGTGATTGAGAATATGGAGATGCTTTTTGCGGTACCTTCAAAGGACGCCCATTGTTGACGGGCGTCCTTTTTTATTGCCTCAACCTGGAGATGCTATTAGAATCTGTCGCGATGGACAAGGATGTGGATATTGACAAGGTTGTTCGCCAGCATCTTGATATGGAGCAGTTTTTCGCGGGCTTCGCCGTCAAGGGCGAAACCGGCCCGGGCGAACCGCAGGAGCAGGAGGATAATATGGCTGTCGCTGAGAAGGCAGGAGAGCTCGAAAAAATGGCCGATGAGGTCAGGCAGTGTCGCAAGTGCGATTTGGGGTCGCTGCGGACCAATGCGGTCCCTGGTGAGGGAAATCCGAATGCCCGGATAATGTTCGTCGGAGAAGCGCCGGGCGCCGATGAGGATGCCCAGGGCCGACCGTTTGTAGGAAGGGCGGGCCAGTTGTTGGATAAGGTAATCGAGGCTTGCGGCCTAAAACGCAGCGATGTCTTTATAGGCAATATCTTGAAGTGTCGTCCGCCGGAGAACCGCGACCCTCGGGCCGACGAGATAATAAGCTGCCTGCCTTATCTGCAGAGGCAGATCGAAATAATAAATCCCGAGATTATTGTAGCTCTCGGCGCTCACGCAGCCCGGACACTGTTGAACTCCACCAAGTCGATAGGCGAATTGCGTGGGCAGTTCCACGAGTATTACGCCGGCCTCGGCAGGGCGTCCATAAAGCTGATGCCCACATATCACACTGCGTATTTGCTGCGCAACTACTCCCCGGAGAACCGCAGAAGGGTCTGGGAGGATATGAAGAAGGTCCTTGCCGAGCTGGGTCTGCCAATTCCCGAACGCTCGAAGAAGTAGTCCTGTTTCACGACCAGAATCCGGTCCTCGTTCGCCATTTAGCTGCATGATCAAACCTGTTGTGCCGGGAGCACAACTCGCCTCTGGAGGCGCCGGCACACACACATCAGCGCATCGCCAGGCGCCATTTCGGCTGTCCATTTCGAGAGCTCAAAGCCAAAAGACTGCGAGAAACATGGTTAAGGCTTGTTCTTGAGCAGCTCCTCTAATCTCTCAAGCTCACCTCGCTTCATGTGGTAGCTGTGCTCTTTGTCGGGGTATTTGCCGCTCTGCACTTCTTTGCCGTAGGTGTCGAATGCATCGATTGTCTGATCTGCCAGATTGCCGTAGCTCTTTGCGAATTTTGGGTGGGGCCCCTGTGTCAAGCCGAGGATATCAGGGGCGATAAGTATCTGTCCGTCACAGCCCGGCCCGGACCCGCAGCCGATCACCGGCACGCCCGAGCGTTGAGTGATTATCTCGGCAACCTCAGCGGCGGTTCCTTCAATCAGCAGCGAGCTTGCCCCGTTGTTGAGCATTTGTTCAGCGAGACTTACCAGTTCGGCGGCCATCTCGGCGGTTGCCGCCTCGGCCTTGAAACGTCCGGTCTTGGTGATGCTCTGGGGCCTTATGCCGATATGCGCCATAACAGCTATACCTGCGTTGCTGACCGCTTTGATCACGTCCAGGTGTGCCCCGGTTGCTTCGATCTTCACCATTTGTGCCCCGGCTTCAACGACGAATCGGCCTGCGTTCTTCACCGCCTGGGCTACGGTGACCTGGTAAGATAGGAAAGGCATATCGGCAACGAGGAATACATTCGGTGCTCCTCGCCTGACCGCAGCGGTTATGGCGACCATGAAATCCATCTTTGCCGGCAACGTCGAATCGAAACCGAGCATGACCTGGGCGGCGGAGTCACCAACCAGTATCATCTGCACTTCGGTCTGGGCGACAATCTTGGCTGTGGTGTAATCGTAGCAACTGACTGCGGCAACCTTTCGGCTTTGATGTTTAGCCGCCAGCAACTCGGCAATTGTGATCTTGGTGTCCATAACCAATCGTTCTCAGAAGTATTATCAAAAGAAATAACAGCCTGTCAGTTAGAATATGAGAACAAAATCAGTTTATCAAGCGTAAACTATGTGGGTTTTTTGAACGATAAATCTGCTATTTTGAAAAAAAGAACACAAACATTGAGATTTTCACGATTAAAAGTTTGATTCGCGATGAGAAAAGTGTAGATTTCCATTGTGTTTTCTTAATGGTTTTGCTAAAGAAATTTTAAGGTTTGGGTCGATTAGATATATGTACTATAATACGCCGTGCTAAGAACGAGGCTGGATGTAGTTCTTTGTGCTATTATTAGCTTTTCATCACCCTCCTCCGAAGCCAGATTCTGTTGTTGTAGAATCTGGCTTTTTTTTGCCCCCCTCCATTAAAATAGGTAATTGCGGCAGGTTTGTGCAGAGTCAAGATAGGCAGGCAGTTATGGGTCTTGTGCTGTATGGCGAGTGCCCTGTGGTGCTTAATCGCTCCCCAGGTGATCTGTAGTTGATTTTCTTGGCATTTTTGGCTGACGGTTGAGAGTCGGCTACACCTCCACCACCTTGGGGTGTTGGGCCTTATTTCCAGTGAAAAAACGCTGAGATTAGGGTCAAGGTCCGACATATTTTCGCGTATCGATATTTTTTCACATTTTTTTCTTGACCGGCCGGAAATAGGTCCTATAAGTTTGGTTGTTCTAAGGATGGTATTGGCAGGAACACAGAATCAGCCGACTAACGTTCTTGCTGCGTCAAAGGGATTTGATGAAACGCAATCGATCAATAATTGTCGGATGGCGGATTTGGGTATTGGCCCTTTCGATTATTTCCTGCGGCTTGCCCACGCCTGCTCATTGCCAAACGTCGGGCGTTGCACTTCTTGTTCAGCAGACTCCTGCCGAAGGCGGGATAGTAGCTCCAAGTACTGGTGTTCATCACTTTGCCCGGAATTCAGAAGTTGCATTGGTTGCGATTCCAAAGCCGGGCTATCGATTTGTCTGCTGGCTGGGTGATGTAACTGATCCGAATTCAAGCCGCGCTGTTGCATATCTTGATAGGCCGAAAATCATTATCGCTGTATTCGCAAGGATTCCCGACGAGTTCCTGTTTGCGGGGGAGAGTCCGTCCGCGGGTGGTTCCGGAGGAAGTTTTGGTGGGGGAGGTCTCAGCAGGGCACAGGAGCCCACGTCCCCGGGCCTTTCGTCCCAGCCGCCCTTGGGACCGCTCAAGCCGCCGATAGTGATAGTGATAGTGGAACCATCTACAATTCTCCTGCTTGGTCTGGGTGCGGTGGTGCTGCGCAGAAGACGACGGTCCTTCTGAGCATTTTGTCAAGGCTGATTTTGGGGGTCGTCATTGCGAGGCCTGAAAGGCCGTGGCGATCTCCGGGGTCCGAGCGGTTTGAGATTGCCGTGTCGGCTTTCGGCCTCCTCCTAAGAAAATAGCCGGTTTTTGTAGCCTGAGGATTGAGATTGCCGCAGTCGCTGCGCTCCTTCGCAATG
>JAGMDR010000374.1 GCA_023128595.1 Planctomycetota bacterium
TAAACACGTACCCCGCGAAAGCGGGTATCGTCAATAATGAATTGTGAATCTCTTGCCCCAACTCATCGGTAACCTCCCCCAATAATCGATAGTCAATCATCAATAATCAACTGATCTACCCTCGCCACGGCCGCTCCCTGCTCAGGCCTTTCGTCAGGATATTCTTGGCGATAATGACCTGCGTCCGCCTATTCTCTCTGACACGATCAGTCATTCCTTTTCTAATATCTCGACCGTCTTGTCGCCAATGAATGTAACATCTTCTTTCAAACCCTTGGCGGTCTGACAGCCGATTACTGAAAGCACCACAGCGATTAGCGCAACTAAGAGAAGCATTTTCTTAACCATTTTCGCAGACTCCTCGTAAAACCTTAAAAAGCCATCAAAATTCGGAAACATTGATGCCTGACTTTAGAAATAGATAGTACAGCCGCCCCTCCTGATATGTCTGCCCCGCCAGCGTCCCGGCCGTATCGCCCACGCCCATATAAACATCGCATCGCCCCGCAGCGCGTATCGCTCCGCCGGTATCCTGGTCCAGCGCAAACCCGCTGTAAGGCTGATTCACCGCCCTGCCCCCCATCGCCCGCGGCAATGTAGTCGATATGAACGCAAGACACCCCCGCGGAAAAATTGACTTGTCCGTGGCGATCGTTCGCATCGGCGTTACCCACTCGTTAAGGCTGCCCCGCGGCTCACCGTCCTCGGCCCTGAAAAACACAAATCGCGGGTTCCGACGAACGTACGTATCTACCTCATCAGCGTTTGCCTTGAAGTAATCGATCATCGCCGAGAGGCTGAGCTGGTCCGACTGTATCCGCCCGTCATTGACCAGCTCCCGCCCGACGCTGCGATACTCATGCCCGTTATTGGCAGCATAGCCGACGGTCATCAGTTGACCGGCCGGCAGTCTTATCTTGGCCGAGCCCTGAACGTGTGCGATATATGACTCGAAGGCATCGCTCAGCCATATCAGCTCCTTGCCCCTGAGGATGCGCGCCGCCTCAATCACGGCCCGCACAGGATAAGGCGTTATCCGCCCGTCCGAAGTCCGCCGCCCTAATATCGCCCCGTCAGGCCCTTTCACCAGATCGTCAGGCTGCTTGTACAGCGGATATCGAAACTCCTCCGTCCGGACCTGCGAACCGGCGAAAATCGGCGTATAATAACCCGTGAACAGCACCGTTCCCCTATCGTCACAGCCCACCGAGATATAGACGTCGAATTTCTCCCGAATAGCCTGATTCAACTGCCTGCCCCGCAAACCCGAATCCAGCAGGTTCCCGAACGCCTCCAGGCTCTCGACCGCACGGGCGTGCGTTATCTCCCCCGAAGGAAAGAATCCCCGGCTCGACGGCTTGCTCAGATAGCTCAAGCTGTTCCCCACAGCATCCAGCAAGTCCTTCAAATCAAGGCACGCCATCGTGAAATCCGGAATCTCAGCAGGGTCCGTTATCTTACGCAAGGCGTGCGCACCCGGCGGCAATGGCCTGTCGTAAGGAGTCTCGATCTGCTCGGGGTGGGTCCTGCACCCGGAAAAAAACAGCCAAACCAAAAGAAGTGCTGAAAGAAGAATTTTCCTTGCCATTTTCAAACTCCGTAATCTACTAACCCAATTTCTTCCTTCCATCAACAGCAGCCTCACAAACCACTGCCTGATATATTACTCGGCTTTTCTCCGCCTTCTCAACATCAGCCAAAATTGGTTTCTTAGCTTCAAATTAGGATATAATTCAAACCATTAGCTAATTTCGGGGTATTTTTACAAATACATTTTCTAAGGACCAGTAGCCACCAGATAATTTTAGTAAGTAATTATGGTCTCTATGAGCATCGAAAATAATCAGTCCTATTCTGGATACACCCGGATTTAAGCTAACTAAAAAATCAAGTGTGTCTATAGGACCTTTTGATGATGTGTTATATTCTGCACCGGTCTCATCTACAAGATGAAAAGGTGGAATCATTCTGGCTTTTTTATCTTGATTCATTGCAAAAATCTTTACAAGCAAAAACGCTGCATCTGGATAATCATAACCCCCAAAACCATCTGCGAGCTTGTCCTTCCATTCTGCACTTTCAACTGAATAAGCCATATATCCTACTGCAAAAACCTCGCCCGCCCCGCTCTGCTGATACCCTCGCCTCGAATCGTAAGGTCCCGTCCGACCGCCACTCGGCAAGCTTTCGGTCTCTTGTGAATCCCTCCTCTGGCTCTGTATCCTCTTTGAAAGCCTCCCAAGCCGCACCTGCCTGGCCAGCAGCACCCCGTCAATTGTCGCCGTAGTCTTCTTCGCGTCCTCTGCAACCGCCGGCTTCCGTATCGAATAAAGCTGCACCGCAATCCGCTTGTGCACGCTCTTCACCAGCCCCAACTTGTTCTCGGCTGTAGCCTGCAGCCACTCCTGCATCTCCATCTCGTTCTGATCCACCACACCCATCGACACCATCCCCCCGCCCCCGTATGGACCGGCCCCTCTCCCATAGTCCTCGTATCCGTCATATAGCTCCTGCCCTCCTGAATATAGATCCTGTCCCCTTGTATCTTCCACCGTCTCTTCCTCTTCCCTCGCCGGTGGTCTCCTCGTTCGTCCGCCTGTCGAGTACCTTTGTCTGTCCCCGCCGTACCTGCTCGACCTCCGATCCCCCGGCTGGGCAACCTGTTGGCTCGTGGCCCGAGCATCCTCTGCCATCCTCTTGGCAAGCCCCGCATACCGCTTCGTCCTCTCTCCCAACAGCTTGTCAATCGCGGCGGTAGTCTTTACTGCCTTCTCTGCCGCCGCAACCTTGCGGATCAAATTCATCTCCGCCCTTTCCTGAGCGTGCACCTCCTTGGCCAACTTCGCCCTGTTGTCAACACCCTTCTTTAACCACTCACCCACCTCATATCGGCTCCTGCGATCCACCCGCCCAAGCTCTGCTTCCAGGCCTGCAAACTCCTTGATCTTCGCCTTCACCGCATTCGCATCGACCACCATATTCGGCTCCGCAGGTGACCGTACATCGCCGCCCTTTCCGCCCAGCAGGTTTCGCCACAGACTCTGCCCAATCCCCGAACGCCCGCCTCCAACCGGCCGCCTGCTCAATAGTTCAACGATTTGATTATGACCTTTCGCCTTCGCCATCACCGACGCAGTTCCACCCGTAAGGTTTCTCGCACCCACGTCCGCACCGCCGGAGACGAGCACCTCGCACACATCGTAATGCCCGCTGTAGGCCGCATAATGTAACGGCCTGTTGCCGTTCCGGTCCTGCGCATTGACATCAGCACCCGCGCGAACAAGAAGCTCAACCACCTCTTTGTGTCCCTTCTGGGCCGCATAAAACAAAGCCGCATACCCCGTCATATCCTTCGCGTTGACGTCCGTACCACTCGATATGTGCAATTTCACCTGCCCAACGTCACCGGCCGTAGCAGCCTCGTGCAGTGATTTACTCGGCCTCTGCAGCCCCGTCCCGGCAACAGGTCTTCCACTACCCGTCTGCCCTGCTGCCACTTGCGCTCCTTCAACAGGCCAGAACACCTGGTCGCCACCCTTGCCTCCTGTACCCCATCTGCTCCTTGCCCCGCCGTCGTCGTCACAATCCTCGGCAAAACTATACAGCGTAAAATCGCCCCCAAGTTGTCTATACACGAACCCGCTGC